>NZ_NFUX01000009.1:0-124361 GCF_002264385.1 Paenibacillus sp. VTT E-133280 | reverse complement strand
GTGGAGGTTCGAGTCCTCTCGACCGCATCACTAGAAACTCCCTTGAGTAATCAAGGGAGTTTTCTTTACGTGCATATAAGGTTGACTAACCAGTAACCCTAGATAAGGGAATAACATTTTCATTGTGGATGGAGCCTAGGTTCATAAGAGTTTTGTATAATACAGTGAACTTACAGGTATTTAAATAGGTATGTATCTGAGGGAAAGTCAGGGAGCATTGGAGTTGGATTTATTAAAGGAGAATTCAAGATTATAGGGAATTTCTCCCTATAATTATTAGAATTCAGTTATTTTCAATAAGTATAAGGAATTACTCCCTATAAATTCGGATAAAACCCCAAATACGATAAAATCCAATGAATTAAAGGGAGGTTTTCCCTATATCCATCGATTTATGGACAAAAGCGTAAATTTAAAGGGAGGAATTCCCTATATCCGTGATTGAGACTGAGAAAAAGTAGAAAGTGAGGCATATATGCACCAGAATTGCCCCCGGAAATTCCCATAGTCGCCTCAGCCTACAAAATTACATTTATAAATAATACGGGGGTGGCTAACACCTTGATTTCTGCAAATTTGCATTAATTCTTACTTCAGAAGAAATCTTCGAGCCATCCGTGAGGATATACCTGTACATTCTCAGTTTTTGAACTTAATGAGGAAGATATCATGTACAAAAAGCTGATCATTTGCAGGCTTTCTCTAGTTCGGTGAAGGGTATGGGTGAATAAAGGTATATCATTTTGATTCTGAGATGTGAGCGGATGGTTCATGAAAGTTCTGATGATCATGGTATGACTTAGCTTAATAAATATCGAATTAACCCTAATAAAGCGAAGGCGAACAAAACTGTCCCAGCACCAATGCCTGTAATTGCACTGTTTGCGACCTTAAGTTTTTTAGATATGAATAGTGATACGATAGAGATTGCAACAAGAAGTGCTGCTAAAAGGTATAAACTGAAATCGTTAAACACACTTTTTAAGCCAATAAAATGAATCCCCACTATAAAAGAAATCCAAGGAGCAACGTAATCATTATACTTACATTTCATCAATATAGAAGCTCCAGCGCCAGCCAAAAATAATTCAACATAGACAGAAATTAGATAATTATCAAAAGATGTCTTGTCATTTAATACGGAGGGAGCATCCCAGTTCGTCACACTTAAATAGACACCAATCAAGCAGATGAGAAGGGATACACCAGAAGCTATGCCAATATATTTTCGCCAGCTGGATCTGGGATTTTCTTGTGCCCAACCAAACCAACTAAAACTAAACATACCGAATATAGAAGCATACATGGCGTAATCCCTCACATAATCCATACAGTACCTCCTATAATGTTTAGATATTCGAGGCAGTGCCTTATACTGTAGACTTCCGAAGCATCCAAAACGATAAGAGTGCATACAAGACCGTCAAAGGCATGCTCCACAAGGCAATTTCAAATGCGGTATGGCTAACGAACCAATTAAATAGATCTCCCCACCAATGATAATACGTCATTAACAATCCAGCGACGCTGTACACAATAAACATGACTGCTGCGAAAATGAATAGGCCACTTCTGCCGAATCTGCGGAAGATACTGGAGATAACAAATCCCCAATAAAACATATGCAACATGATCACGAAATAGATCCACAGCTGCTCTAGGACAGTACCGTCATTCAAGTATGGCATATGAAAATAATGTAGCTGCACACCCCATCCAGGTGTTAATTTGGTTTCTACAATAGATAGCAGGAACAGAAGAAGTGAGAAGCCGGCACTTGTTATAACGGCCATTAAGGAGGTGCCGAAGAAATAATCTGTCCTCCGTATGCTTAAGCCCAAGGCAAAGGGGAAGGTCTGAACCAAAATGATGATACCTATGACAAACATATAAATAAAGATAGAGACTAGGCCACCGGTATACATTGGTTCTTGCATGAAACAAGCTATGACGAGATTGACGAGAAAACTGGACAATAATATGATCCAAGGCATAAATAACCAAAACCATTTATCCTTGTAGTGCATTTTTAATATCCCTGTCATATGGTTCATTGTGCTGCCACTTCCTTTCCTTGAGATCTTCTATTTGTGAGATGAACAATTAACTGTTGTAAAGAGATAGGGGAGATCTCCAGACCTAGCATCTCAGCACGTGTTAGATCTGTTGAGTTTAAGCCAATAACAGTGGCAGAAAGTAATCCGCCAAAGGATTCACGAGAGATAACCTCTTTACCGGAGATTAAATCTTCCACCTTCGCAGTCGCACCGATCACCTTAGCGGCTCGCCCGCGAAGCGCTTCAGCATCCTCATTGATAATCAGCTTACCGTTGTCGATAACAATGACATGCTCTAACAGCTGGCTTACCTCATCAATTAAATGGGTAGACAAGACAACTGTTCGTGGATATTCTGAATAATCCTCAATTAATCGATTGTAAAACAGGCTTCTAGCCACAGCATCCAGTCCTAAATAGGGCTCGTCAAATATAGTTAGGGGAGCTCGGCTAGCTAGACCTACTACAATACCCACCGCCGAGAGCATACCTCTGGACAGCTTCTTTATTCTTCTTTTTAAGGGTAGATTGAAGTCTTTGATTAAAGAGTGGGCATAGTCCCGATCAAAGTTAGGGAAAAATAACGCAGAAACCTCTAGAACATCGATAATACGGTACGTATCTGGGTACTTTTGGCTTTCCTTAATGAAGCAAATCTGATTGAGTACGCGGTTATTCTCGTAGGGATGTTCCCCGAACACCTTCAGATCACCACTTGTAGCAAATAACTGTGCTGTAATCATGTGCATGATTGTTGTTTTCCCCGCACCATTTCTGCCAAGCAGACCATAGATTTTGTTCTTTTCTAAAGAAAAATTAATGTCTTGGATGACGGTTACCTTTCCGTACGACTTGGTCAGTCCCTTGATCTCAACGACTTCATTCATGACCGATTATCTCCCCTCTGAATCATCTTCGTTAATTGATCCAACGTAATTCCTAATTTCTCTGCTTCACGGATCATAGTTACAACATATTGCTCATAAAATTGTTCTTTTCTCTTTTCCATCAATACTGTGCGCGCTCCAGAAGCTACAAACATGCCGATACCTCGCTTTTTGTATAAAATTCCTTGGTCGACAAGCAAATTCACACCTTTCGCAGCCGTAGCCGGATTGATCTGGTAAAAAACAGCAAATTGATTTGTAGAAGGAACCTGTGATTCCTCCAGGAGTGTTTCTTCGATGATGTCATTTTCTATCCGTTCGGCGATCTGCATAAATATTGGTCGAGTATCATCCATTAAGCTTCCCATGTATTCACCGCCATGTTCATTGGTTAGTTAGTTATGTAATTAACCATATATGTAATGGACTTATTTGTCAATCATTTCTATGTGGATTTTTTGATCCTTTGAGCCCAAATCCAGCGAATTGCCGTATCAGCATAAATAAAAGGCAGTTCGGTCAAACCGAACTGCCTTTTATTTTAGTTGGATGTCTGCTATGATTTTGTCCTATTAGAAAACAAGAGAAGGGTGAACCTATGAATGGATATGGTCCGGATTTATTTAAAGGTACGGCAGTGTACTATTCAGAATATCGGCCGCAGTATCCTTCATCCCTTATTCGGTACTTAATTCAGAAGTTTTCGCTTAACGGAGAAGGCCGTCTGCTTGATTTAGGGTGTGGTACGGGTCAGCTGGGATTAAGATTTAGTGATTGGTTTGAAGAAATGATAGGTGTAGATACGGAAAGTGAAATGTTGGAAGAGGCTAATCGTCTATCAACACTCCATAGGGTAGATAACGTTAGTTGGATACTTGGTAGAGCAGAAGAGTTGCAGAACGACTGGGGTTCCTTCCGTCTTACCATCCTGGCCAAAGCCTTTCATTGGATGGATAGGACAGCCCTTCTTGAAATTCTACATCATAGTTTGATCGATAATGGTGGATTAGCGATTATTGATACTTTTAATGTAGGGCATGAGCCATTATCTTGGCAGCTTAAGGTAAATGAAGTAGTAAAACGCTGGTTAGGTAACGAAAGAATAGCAGGAGACAGCATCTATACTCATCCTAATGAAAGACATGAGGATATTGTTGCGCGATCTAGTTTTAAGGATGTGGAAAGATTGATTTTACCGAGTTATTCAGTGACATGGACGGTGGATTCTATTCTTGGAAATTTGTATTCCACATCCTATGCTTCAAAGCGTTTATTTGGAGATCACTTAGAACAATTTGAAGCGGATTTGAAATCTTCTTTATTAGAAATTGAGCCTATGGGTAAATTTACTGAAGTGTTGTCAGTTTCTGTTATCACAGCTTTAAAGAAGGAAGCAAAATCACAATAAGAATCTCGCATTAATCTCACCAGAGCCGGCTGTGTTAGGTTTTAGTTTAAGAGTGAATATGTTCTTTTTCAGTATGCATTTTACTTGCTTAGGGGATAGAGATGGATTTCTCTGCAACAATTGAGCGATCACACCGGAGACTATTGGGGTTGAGACGCTGGTACCGGACAGTACAAAATAATTTTTAGCGATCCGCAAGTAAGGAAGCTCGCGATCTAGCTTGGAGTGAGGCGCACGAAGAGAAATAATGGTCTCGCCAGGAGCTACGAGGTCTGGTTTCTTTCGCCCTCCAGGTGCAGGTCCGCGGCTTGAATATGAAGTAATCCGGTCGTCCTTTTGTGTGAGCGTGCGGCGATCATCCACTGCACCTACGGTAATTGCAGAAGGACTAATACCAGGAGATTCTATCGTCCTGCGTCCAGGGCCGCTATTTCCAGCTGCAATCACAACAGTGAGTCCAGCCTTTATTGCTTTTTCTACGGCTTGGCACAGCGGATCGTCAGAACAAGGTGAATTTACCGTACCCCCTAATGACATCGAAAGGATACGTAGTTTTAGTCGCTTTCGATTCGCAATACACCACTCGATTCCTTTAATAATCGTGGAGTCATATCCGTCACCATTTTTATCGAGTACTTTAACACCGACGATCCCTGCCTCTGGAGCAGGGCTTTTGTATTTTCCTTTGCTCATCCATCCGTTGCCTGCCGCATCGCCTGCGATATGTGTTCCATGACCGTTATCGTCGTAGGGAAGTTTTCTGTGATTGATAAAATCTTTAAAAACTACGATACGGTTACAGGGCTGAATCAGATCAGGGTGTCTATACACTCCTGTGTCAAGAATGGCAATGTTGATTCCTTTTCCGGTAAGTCCCTGTTTCTTTTGGACGGATGTAGAACCGATGGATGGTGTCGCTATATAAAGTGATGTTTTTTTAATTCCGTCTACATAGATTTTATCGATTCCATGCCAACTGCACATCTGTTTCAGACAGTTCATCGAAACTAGTGATGATACAGAATTTAGTATAGGAAGATGATGTTTGATAGGAAAGTCGTGTAATTCTAGATGTTTTTGTAATGACTTCAGCTGTGCCGGGGTCATTTTTTGTTTGAATTTAATAATGATAGGGATTTTAGCGGATGTACCGCGACGGACTTGGGAGTGTTGAATTCTTTTTCTTAGCGCCCTATGGATTCTTGAATTGTATTGCTCTAGCCACAATTGTCGGCTCATTTATTAATGGATCACCTCACAAGTGCATTATATGCACCACTGATCCAGTGGGTACGAATCTACGAATCTACGAAACTAGGAATAGATCATGCAGATTTTAACAATACTTGAATCTCATAAACCCACTGAAACATTCCGGTGAAAATTACTGACTGGATGACGAATGGAATCTCCGTATATTCGGCTTTAGCATACGCAGTGATATTCTGCATCGTTTCCATTCTCTGCTGCTCTGAGCAATAACCATTGAGATAAGTTCCTTTTGGTAGATCAAAAGCAAATGCATCTTTTGGCTCATCTCCAAGCTGTTGATTCAATGCATTCTGCAGTTGATGGAAACTTTCGAGGCTGGGTTTCTGTAGTGACGGAATTTTGACGATTGCTCTTTGTCCCGAGACTTTGGTTGAAAAATGGGTAGAGGATAGGGGAACATCAGATAAATAAGCATGGTTTTCGTATTGTTCTCGTAAAATTCCAAGTTGTAATTTCGTCTTTTTGAGCTGCTTAATTTCCTGTTCTATTTCCTCTTCCTTTGTTTTTAGAAAACTAATCATATAATCAAGATTATCATTCGTAAAAACATCTTTAATCTTATGAAGTGGCATATTCTTTTTTTTTGCAGAAGTTAATGACATCCAGATAAATTAGCTCTTTATCTGAATAATAGCGATAACCAGAGGAGGGATCTACTTTTGCAGGCTTCAGCAGGTCGATTCGGTCATAATGCCGCAAGGTCTCGATAGTTGTGTATCAGAACTGATAGCGGTAGCCATTAGAATAGTTACATTGGTTGGTGTGGTTTGTACTGCAATACTGATTATTTTTAAATCTCCCTTTAATTCTCTTTTTGTAAAAGACAATCTTCAGGTCATGAATACATCCAGTGAGATCATCACATTTTATAGCGTTAATTTTATCTTTGTGGGGGCCAATATTATTATTAACGCTCTGTATACAGCTATTAACAATCCTAGAACATCCGCGATTTTGGCGATTTTACGATATGTCTTGTTGATAGGGAATTTCTTTATCCTTCCTTTAATATTGGGTAATATCGGCTTATGGCTTTCTTTAAGTAGTGGCAGAAATAATCTGCGTCGTGGTAAGCTATGTTTGTTTGAACAAGACAAAGCAAAAGTGGAGTATCAACTAGTTATTCAGAGTGAAGAAGAGAGCAATAGATGATCCTTGAATTACCGTATCATGCAGGAGAGCGACTAGTGTTACGTTCCTCCTGCTGCCTCTATTATTGCCGTGAGGATGGCGAGAAGTGTTATGTATGTCCAGGGCTAACGGAAGAAGAACGAGAAGAGAAATAAGTGAAGATTCACTCCATTCTATAATTAAATATTTAGGTTTATTATGCATATTGACCACGTCCTTTAGATGTGGTTTTTTTGTTAATTTAAAAAAAGTGAAAACTTCATTCAATACTGAATTCCTATTTATCTACAAGAAAGGTTGTCCTTTTTAATTGGGATGTTTAAGGCGTTTTTGCTGGCATAAAATTTAAATAAAATTCTTGACACTTCTCAATGATAACCATTATCATAGGAATGGTAGATGAAAATGAAAATCATTATCACTACATGAAACGTATAATTATACATACTCGGAGGGATAGATTTTGAAGAAATTATTAGTACTTCTGGTGGTTGCAGCGCTTACTGCAATGACTGCATGTTCGTCCACCAATACAGCGGACAATCAAACCAAGAATGAAGCTGTAACGAATACAGCTGCTAATGAAACGAAAGAAGCAAATGCAGCGAATGCAACAGAAGCAGCGAAAACAGCGGATGCTGGAAAGGTGTACAGTCTGGAGAATGATGGTGTAGATGAAGCATTGTTCAATGAAGCATTAAGCCAGTTTCCAGCCACAGCTCCACAGCGAATTGTAACTACATCTGTCCCATTAACAGAAATGCTCTATTTGCTTGGAATCACACCAGTTGGGGTGCCAACCTCCACCAATCCAATCCCTGCTGACTTTGAATCGATAGATAAAATTGGCTCGCCAATGGCACCGGATCTTGAAGTAGTAACAAAGCTTGAGCCAGACTTGCTGCTGGGGGCAGAATCGCTTCGAAGCACGCTGGATAAGACACTGGAAGGCATGGACTTGCAAAAAGCATATCTACGCACAGAATCCTTTGAGGATTTAAAGCTTAGCCTTAAAGTATTAGGCACTTATTTTAATAAAAAAGATGAAATGAATACGGCTTTGAGTAAGATTTTGGATAAAGAGAATGAGCTAAGCAAATTAGCCGAAGGAAAAGAACTGCCGAGCGTGATGCTCGTTATTGGAACCGCTGATTCCTTCATGGTTATGAGTGAGAAATCTTATCTGGGTAGCTTGGTTAAGAAGCTTGGCGCTGATAATATCGCTACTTCTGTACTTAAAGTTACAGATACTTACTCTCCTATAAACATGGAAAACGTCGTAGCAGCTGATCCTGACGTTATTCTCGTATTGGCTTCAGGTGACCACGGAGCGACCAAGGACAAATTTAAAAAAGAAATAGAGAAAAATGAAACTTGGACGAAGCTGTCCGCTTATAAAAACGACAAAATCCAGATTTTAGATTACAGTGTGTTCGGTGTAACTTCGATTATTAACGCAGAAACAGCCCTAACTGAAATCGCAAAATACTTCTATGAATAATTAAAGGAGACAGCAAGTGATAAATACATCTCGTAGCAGAATAGTTGTTATTGTAACGGTTCTATTAGCGCTCGTAGCCGCGATTATTGCCATCGGATTAGGCTCTGTATTCATTCCGGTATCAGACATACTAAGTACGATCTTTGGTTCATCGTCTAAGGCGGTGAATGCCACCATCATTTGGGATATTCGATTGCCGCGTGTGTTACTGGCGATGATCATCGGAGCGAATATAGCGATCTCGGGCGCACTGCTGCAAGCTGTGATGGGTAACCCACTTGCTGATCCTGGATTGACGGGTGTAACTAGTGGCGCGGCTGCATGTGTTCTTGTCATAATGCTTGCTGCACCACAGTATACTGAGTTCATTCCGATTGCCGCTTTTGTTGGAGGGCTGATTGCTGCCGGTATTGTATATGCATTAGCGTGGAGACGAACCGGTATTTCACCGATTACTATTATTTTATCTGGCGTTGCTGTGAATGCGCTTTGCGGAGGACTCATTGGGCTATTAACAATCATGTACAGTGATAGACTTCCTGCAGCGGTTCAATGGCTTAACGGCAGTCTTGCGGCAAAAGGGAATAATGCGTTGATGATGGTCTTCTCATATGCGATTGCAGGTTGGATCTTATCGTTCTTTGCCATTCGTAAGGCAAATATCATTCGTCTGGGTGATCAGGTGGCTTCGAATCTGGGGGAAAATGTGAACCGAATTCGTATCCTGCTCTCCTTGCTGGCAGTATTTCTAGCGGCTATTTCTGTAGCAGCCATTGGAATGATCGGATTTGTCGGTCTAGTTGTACCTCATATGGCGAGATTGCTTGTGGGTTCAGATTACAAATATCTTTTGCCGATGAGTATGGCTCTTGGTGCTTTGGTTCTGTTAATTGCGGATACAGGTGGACGTACCCTGTTTGCACCCCTAGATATCCCTGCGGGTATCCTTATGGCTGTGATTGGCGGACCCTATTTTCTATACCTGATGAGAAAGAAGGCGTTCTAACATGTTTACTGTCGATTCCATTTCGATTCGGTATGAGCAGAAAAGCGTGATTAACAACTTCTCTTTTTCCGTAAAAAAAGGTGAGATCGTCTCCATTATAGGACCGAACGGCTCCGGTAAATCCACTTTGCTCAAAGCGATATCACGGCTAATTCCTTATCACACGGGTACGGTCATACTCGATGGTACGGATCTGAAGACCATGAGCGCCAAACAAGTCGCACGAAAAATGTGCATGCTGAGCCAGAAAAATCAAGCACCGAGTGATATGACTGTGATCGATCTGGTCTCGTATGGCAGATATCCACACAAAAAGTGGTTTGAAAGATTAAACCAAGAGGATATGGACATTGTTCATTGGGCCCTTGAAAAGACACATTTGATAGAGTATAAGGACCGAGCAGTGGCTTCATTGTCAGGTGGAGAATCACAGCGAGCCTGGATTGCAATGGCTTTAGCACAACGCCCTTTGATCATGTTGCTTGATGAACCCACCACGTACTTGGATATCTCGCATCAGCATGAAGTGCTTGAGCTTGTTCGCGAGTTAAATCAAGATATGGGCATGACCGTAGTGATGGTGCTGCATGATCTCAATCAAGCTTCTGCTTATAGCGATAGTATTGTTGTAGTGCAGGCGGGTGAGAAGGCGATGTATGGCACACCCAATGAAGTCATGACAACCGATATGATAAGGGATATATACCGGATGGATGCGGAAGTCCAGTATGTGCCTACAGAGAAGAAACCTCGTATTCATTTGTTGAGTACCGTTCGATAGATTCATAGTGTCATTACACAACCTATTCATGGAGGGATTTTTGTATGAAGAAGCCAGTAGATGTAGAAAAAAATAAAGAAAACTACTTACAATTTATTAATAAACGCAAGAATCTGATTCTGAGTTTAATTGATGATGAAGGAAAGCCCTTTATTAGCTATGCGCCTTTCGTAAAGAAAGACGGCAAGCTGTATATTTATATTAGTAAGATTGCAGAGCACTATGGCTATATGGAAAATAATGATTTTGTGGATGCTTTTCTAATTGCGGATGAGTCTGAAACAAACAATAAATTTGCAACTGAGCGTGTGCGCTGGAGCTGTACCTCAAACAATATCGGCAATGATGGACATGAGGATATCTTTGAATTGTTCAATGCTGATCATGGTGAAGCTATGCTGAAATTGCTGCGCGGACTGGATTTTTCCCTTTTCGAACTGAATCCGTTAAAGGGGCGTTATGTTGTTGGTTTTGGATTGGCCTTCGATATTGATGTAGATGCAAATATATTTAATCACGTTGTTATTGATAAGAAGAAAGATGAAGAAGCAACAGTACAAGGGAGCAAATAGCCGATGACTATAACTTCAATACTGCCCATCTGGCAAGCGGTTCAAGAGCGGTTTCATAAAATGGTGAAGGCATTGCCGGAAGAAGATTTAAATCTTAAATTAGGGAATTCATCCATCGGAGGATTGATTTCTCATAATGCCGAGGTAGAATTTATGTTTGCAGAGTGGTTCTTTGGCAGACCTAAACCTCAAGCCGACGATGCAGCATATACTACATTAAGTGAGCTGGTGGACCTGCTGACGTCTTCTAATGAGAATCTAATTGCAGCGATGCGGGAGCTTCCGGAAGATGCTTGGCATGAAAGCGTAGAGTCGTCTTTTGGCACATCAACTCCGCTTGAAGCAATAAGCAGACTTATGTATCACACAGGTATTCATGCCGGACAGATTTCTATGATTCAGAAAAATGCGGTTCGAAGTGAAGTGCTGTAAGGTAAAAGAGTAGAGTAGACATCGGGAAACGGCAGAAATGCCGTTTTTTTGTGTGTGATACCCTCTGTATGATCTGGATTATCTGGATTTTGGTATAATATAGGCAATCCAAGGGGGCGTAGATCATGACGGAGTACTTGCGAGGCCAAATGGCCAAGATGGCAAATGTGAATATGGAAACACTGAGGTATTATGAGGAACTCGGACTAATTAGATCACCTTTGCGTTCAGAAGCTGGATACCGTCTTTATTCTGAAGAGGCGCTAAACCGACTAACGTTTATCCAAAATGCAAAGCTATGCGGGTTCACCCTAAAGGAAATTAAAAAGGCACTGTTAAAATCGGAAAGCAGTGGCATTAGCATAGATGATTTTGTAAACGTTGTAGATAAAAAAATGGAGCGAGTCCGTAGTGAAATTGCAAAACAGGAAATAAAGCTCACCGCACTTGCAGATTTGAGGAAAAATTTATTAGCCACGGATAAGCATCCAGGCGTGCAATCGACGCTAGAAATACTAAAAATGGAATCTTAACTTGACCTTGTAGTCTCCTACAGGCTTTACAATTCGAGAGGAAGAGATCTGTAGGAGGGATAATGAATATGGACAAAACGAGTATAGAACAGCTTGCAGCGATCAAAGACTATTTAAAACAAACAAACCGCTTTGAAAGTAAATCTGTAGCGCAAATTCGGCAAGAAATGATTGAGGCGGCTGCGAGTCTGCCTAGCCATTCTGATGTTACAGTCGAGCGGGTCAGGATTGGGACATTAAGTGGGGAGTGGATCATTCCTGTGGAATCAGCCCCAACTGATGATAAAGTGATACTTTATTTTCATGGTGGTGGTTTTATTGCAGGCACTTGTGAATTTTATCGGGATCTGGTATCACGAATTGCAAAAGCTAGTGGTATGAAAGTACTAATGATTGAGTATCGTCTTGCACCCGAGTATATCTATCCCGCTGCTAATGAAGATTGTATAGGGGCTTACCGGTGGTTGCTTGCGAATGGATATTCTGCCCGTGACATCCTGTTTGGGGGAGATTCTGTGGGAGCCAGCCTTGCGCTGATGACTCTGATTTCGTTGAGGGATGAGGGGAGGGAGTTACCAGCGGGTGCTTTTTTAATCTCACCTCATACGGATCTTGTCCATCTAGACGGAGAATCGTATCAGAGTCGTGCATCGCTTGATCCGACAGGTAGCTTAGAGGGAAATAAACGTATACTCGATGCATATGTAGGTAGTCGAACCGAGAGGGCTTCAATATTATCGCCGTTAAGAATGAATTTGCAGGGATTGCCTGATTTACTCGTCCAAGTAGGCGACCATGAGGTGCTTTTAAGTGATTCAACGAGATTGGCTGAAGAGGCGAGAGTAGCGGGGGTTCATGTGGAACTGGAAATATGGGAGAAGATGTGGAGTGTTTTTCATTTCTTAGCGTACATGCTCCCAGAAGCAGAGCAGGCGATTTCGAAGATTGGCAAGTTTGTTAGGGCGAAGCTGGACGAGTGAGAAAGTAGATGAAAGTAATGAACCTTCTTGAGAAATCAGGGAGGTTTTTTGTTGTTGGGATATGGTAGGTACTCAGCGGCTGATGAGAATTGGATTGATTCAACAAATGACAAAGTAACGTTATTGTCAGTTCATTTTTGAATATTATATGCTATGATAAGTACCATCAGAAATAGAGCGAGGGGAAATACCAATGTCGAATGATCTTCCATTATCTAAAGAAAACATTTTGGATGCGGCTGAACAAGTGCTCCGGCGTTTTGGCCCGGATAAGACTTCAGTTGTTGATGTAGCGAGGGTACTGAAGGTTAGTCATGGTACGCTATATAGACATTTTTCCAGTAAAGCAGCTTTGCGCGAATCGGTAACCGAAAGATGGTTGCATCAAAATATTTTAGCCCCATTGAAGGACGTTACGGAGCAATTTGATGGGAATGCCAAAGTGCAGCTACGTCTGTGGTTAGATACTCTAGTTCGCAGTAAACGAAGCTATGCTGTAGATGATTCCGAAATGTTTGCTATGTACGCCTCTGTAACTTTAGAAGCCGTAGATATGATTACCCAACACGTAGATCAATTAATTGGACAACTCGCACGCATTCTTGAAAAAGGTATACAAACCGGGGAGTTTAAAGCATTGGAATCAGAGGTTACGGCAAGAGCTATTTTTAATGCAACATCAAGATTTCATCATCCTGCTCACGCGAAAGAGTGGCAGTCGGGTTCGATTGATCAGGAGTTTGCCTCCGTTTGGGATTTGATGCTTTCCGGAATTTCGTCATAAATTGTTATAGCATATTTCATAATAGAAAAATGATGGACTAAACCTTTTGATGAAGATCGGAAGGTTTTTTTGCGTCTGGAGAACAATTATATTGAATGACAAAAAATAATAATTGTCACTTGTTATTTGCGGGTGTTCGATTTATAATCAGACCAACAAGAAAGACAAACGAATAGGGGGAATAAATGATGGAACAAAATTTGGTTGGAAAAGTTGCATTAGTGACTGGAGCTTCAAGAGGTATGGGACGAGAAATTGCGGAGAACTTGGCGTTGCATGGTGCGAAGGTTGTTGTTAATTATGCAAGCAGTTCAGGTAAGGCAGAGGAAGTTGTGAACGAAATTAAGCAAAAGGGTGGAGAAGCTATCGCTATCCGGGCGGATATCAGCCAAGTGACAGAGCTGGAACAATTATTCCAAGCCACATTGGAAGCTTATGGACAAATCGATATTCTCGTTAACAACGCAGGCATTATGATCACAAAGCCGATTGCGAGTATGACGGAAGAAGACTTCGACAAACAGTTCGCCATCAATGTGAAGGGTACCTTTTTTGCTTGCCAGCAAGCGGCTAAACATATGGGTGAGAACGGACGGATCATTAATTTCTCGACATCAGTGACAGGTCAGATGTTCCCAACCTACAGCGTTTATGCGGGAACAAAGGGAGCTGTGGAACAATTCACTCGTCAGTTAGCTAAAGAATTTGGACGAAAAGGAATTACGATTAATGCGGTCTCTCCGGGTCCAGTGAATACTGAGCTATTTACCGTGGGAAAGTCAGCTGAAGAGATTGCGAATGTTGGGAGTATGAATTCTTTTGGACGGTTGGGTGAGCCTGAGGATATCTCGAGTGTAGTGCTGTTTCTAGCCAGTAAGGAATCACAGTGGGTTACGGGCCAGACGATTCGAGTGAACGGGGGATTTATTTAAGACAAAAGTCGATAGCATCTTTATTTATAGCCAGTCTGATGCAACACTCCTTAGAATAAAAGAATATACAAAAAGAGGAGTGAAACCATGACGCAGATCTTATGTTCACCGACTAAATATATTCAGGGGCATGGCGAAATCCGTAAGCTGGCAGATTATTGTTTACAGCTAGGCGTGAAAAGAGCTTTTGCGATTATAGATCCTTATATTTTGTCCATGTACAAGGAGGATATCTTACACAGCTTTGAAATGAACGATATTCCCCTTATGATGCGCGAACTCAAGGGTGAGTGCAGCCGGAATCAGGTGGATGAGATAGTGCTGGAACTTGGCCTGGAGGACGTTGAAGTTGTCTTAGGAATCGGTGGAGGCAAGACCCTAGATACGGCAAAAGCAGTAAGCCACATGGAGGATCTCCCGGTAGTTATTGTACCCACAGTGGCCTCGACGGATGCACCTTGCAGCGCTTTATCAGTGTTGTATACGGACGAAGGTGACTTCGACTGTTACCTTCCATTAAAAAGAAATCCTGAGATGGTGATCGCAGATATCGATATCATCGCTAAAGCCCCTGCAAGATTGCTGGCGGCTGGAATGGGTGATGCTTTATCCACCTATTACGAAGCAAGAGCTTGCCGTGAATCTGGAGCGGTTACTCATGCAGGCGGGACTGGCACAATCGCAGCGTTCTCTTTAGCACGTGCTTGTCTGGACACACTTCTTGCTGGAGGTGAATCCGCACTCCTGGATGTTAAACAGGGGATCACCTCTTCTGCAGTGGAACATATTGTTGAAGCAAATATTTATTTGAGCGGCGTTGGGTTTGAGAGCGGTGGGCTTGCTGCAGCCCATGCTATTCATAACGGACTGACCCTGCATGAGGGATGCAGGAATGTGCTACATGGTGAGAAGGTTGCCTTTGCTACGATCGTGCAGTTGGTCTTGGAGAAGGCTTCAGAAGATGAGATCGCTCAGGTCATTGCTTTCTGCAAAAAAGTCGGCCTTCCCGTTACACTTAAGGAGCTTGGGATTACCAGTAGCGAGATCGATAAATTAATGGTGGTGGCAGAAGCTAGCTGCTCCCAGGATAGCCCAATGAAGAATATGCCATTTGAAGTTCAATCTGTGGATGTGCTGGAAGCAATCCTTGCCACAGACGAGCGCGGGCATTAGCAACAGCTCGATTGTAAATTATTGCGAACCCTCCTCGTACATATTTAACCTTCGTGAACCAAACAATGAGAACAATTGTTTAAGACGAAGGAGGCGTTCCTCTTGATGAAGGACAGTCGAAAGGTTAAACGTTACTTACTGAATTGGCTTGCTGTTGCTGCAGTATTGATTACCACAATTGTTCCGGCTACGCCGGCTGTCTCTGCTGCCACGTCTAAAGACAACGCTACAACTACGCAGCTTGAAGAGAGTGCACCAAAACGTGATAAGGTCGCTATCATTATTGACGATTTCGGCAATGGCATGAAGGGGACAGATGAAATGTTCTCGTTACCGATAAAGCTTACTGTAGCCGTCATGCCTTTTTTACCTACATCGGTAAAGGATGCGACCCGCGCCCATGAACGCGGAGATGATGTTCTGGTTCATTTGCCGATGGAGCCGCGCCAAGGTAATCCTAAATGGCTTGGACCGGGAGCCATATTGGCCAAAATGTCCGATGAGGAAGTGCGACAAAAGGTTGAGGCAGCACTCGATAATGTTCCTTATGCGATCGGGATAAATAACCATATGGGCTCGAAAATTACCGGGGATGAGCGGATTATGGCGGTGATCTTATCTGTATGCAAAGAACGAGGATTATTTTTTGTAGACAGCAAGACCAACTACCGTTCTGTTGCTGGTAATATGGCTTATCGAATGGGTCTCCCACGCGTAGAGAACCATATCTTTTTAGATGACACACATACAGCAAGTCATGTTCTGAAACAAATGGGTCTCGTCAAAGACATGGCAAAGGATCAACGATTTTGTGTAACGATCGGTCATGTTGGTGTATTTGGGAAAGAGACCGCCGCAGGAATCCGCAGCGGTATTGAACAGATGAAAGACAATGTTGAGTTTATAGGGATCTCTGATCTGGTTAAAAACGAGATGAAATGGAGCTCCCAACTTAAACTTCCATAAGATAAGCTACAATACCATCAGCGATGGCTTCAGCGATTTGTTGCTGCCCTTTAGGGGTGCATAACTTTGCTCGGTCAGTCGGACTGCTTACAAAACCCGCCTCAACGATAACCGTTGTGGCGGTTATTTTGTTGAGTAAATAAAAGGGCTTACCTGGTCGTGGATGAGCTTCGACATCATAAAGATTATTTAGCTGATGCTGAATGGACTTAGCAAGGATGAAGCTACGGCCCTCTTGACGGTACAATACAAGTGGACCATGTTTGGATGGGGAAGGCGCCCAGTTAATATGGATGCTTACCACTACAGTAGCAGGTAATGTCTCAGCAAGTTCTTTACGCTGTGCAAGATCCCGCAGATGTCGAGATTTACTACGCAGCCAGCGGTTCTCATCACTTGGGGCATAATCTCCATTGCGGTTTAAAGCAACGTCAAAGCCATCGCTACCCAGAAGTAGAAATAATCGACGTGAGATATCTAACGTGATATCTTTTTCAAGAATATTACCGTAGGAAGTTCCACCATCGATGCCTCCGTGTCCCGCATCAATTAGAATCATACGGTGACCGTGACCTAATAAATGCTGACGGTCATCCTTCATCACGGGTTTCTCTGGTGTCGCAGAGGCTAAGGAGCTGCCCATAAACAACATTAGTAGTCCTAGGGTAGTTAAAGTGATTCGAAAGCCAAATATAGCAGCTGCTGTTCTGGGAAAGGGTTGTTTTCTCCAGTTGTTCAAGTGAAACGCCTCCTTGCAAGTGAATAACGTCTTCTGGATTCTTTGTTAGATTGTGCTTTAATAGGTAAACCTATTCGACAAATCAGAAGTCTGTAGTTTAGATCCAAGTGGAGTGGTGCACACTAAGACCATGGAACGGATGCTGATAATCTGAATTTACGTACATTTTAGGAGGTGTTAAAATGGCTTCCGGTGGCGATGAGCTTGTAAAGTATATAACGGAGAAGGTAGTCGTATATATCGAGGATCCGCGTGCCATTCATGCTCGCAGAGCGGCTACGAAGCAGCCGTGGTCACAGAAATGGTTCGGCATGCTCCCGCTTGGGTGGTCTATCTGGCGAAGCAAGTGGAGTCATGGCAAAAAAGAATAAACGTTTAAATAGCAAATAACCTTCCAGTGCCATTATTCATGGGTGGCAGTGGAAGGTTATTTGCGTTTGTTTAAATATAAGAATTTATATGCTTACGTTATAAATTATCCTTCTATTTCTCGCATAAACACTTACCGTCCTCATAAGGACGCCGAAGGCATTTATGCTTGTGTTAACGATTATATCCGAGTGCTTTGGTCGTTCTGGTTGGGAGCTTATGCAGTGTTCCATTATTTTGTAGTGAAGCGAGTGGCAAGTATCGTTTTCCTTCAGGGCCTGAGGCCGCATATACGGTAGTTTTATTGTTCTCAGCTTGACCTTGAGAAGACTGCCAGCTCTGATAGCCTGTAATCATAAACGGTCCTCCGACTAGGTCATTTCGTCCGGCAGCCTGATAAGCGATGCTTTCCTTGGGTCTAATCAGAAGCGCGATATTGTCGCCGCTCACTGTAGTTAGTTTAGGAGCCGTCAGCCATAGGATATCTTCGTAAGGATCATCTGACCCTCCACTATTGAAGGCCGATAGCGGTGATACGTCAGGATTAAGATTAGTAATTACATCTGTTGCAGGAGGCTGCTCTTTAAGAACTTCTTCCGCCTTGCTTAGTGTCCAAGGTAAAATTTGCGGCACGGAAGCATTAATGTAAACCGTCTTTTCGTCAATGGTTATTTTCCAGACCGGTAGAAGCGGTGCATATAAAGCAGTAAGTTTTATTTGTCCTGAAAAAGATGATGTAATGAGACCCTTCTGCACCAAAAACTGGCGCAGATCATTTAAACTGTATGGGAGTCCATAAGTGCCGGCTCCATATTCACTTAGCATATATCCGCCTGTATCGGTGGCGGAAATGATCATGTATCCGATCCGCTCTTCGCCCTTCATCACATTTACAAGCCAGCCATGAGTACCTGGACCAAGGGGATAATATTCTATCCCTGCATCCTTCCAGGCTGTAAATGGAGCATCTGCAGCGAGCTTGTTCAGTGTAGCCTTAGCGAATTCTTGGACCGTACTGGGAGAAGGTAAGGTACTCATCTTCAATACAGGAATTACATCCTGTGTGACTGACTGGATCACACTTACTCTGGCCAGCGCCAGCGCTGAAGGGGAACCAGAACTGGATACAAACAGTCCAAAGCTTAGAAGCAGGAGGAGGCATCCTTGTCCCGCAAGTTTCAGCCTCCGCCGCAAACTTATTTTCATGGCGTCGATCACCTTTCTTTGTTAAGAAATGTCAGGAAAGTTAAGCTTTACTCTATTGTAGTGGACAGGCTATAAAAAGGCTGTTGCTTGCTGTCGCGCCTCAAGGCAAAAGTTCTCTTGTTTTTTTGCCTGCTTTTAGCGAGTAGGGTCGCATTCTATAGGCTTCGCAGATGAAACAGTCCGTAGGTTATCGCAGAAACTGCAATTTGGGGCTCATATTGCCAGATGGTCTCCTGCCGACGACGGTTATACTGCTCCTGAGTGCCTAAACGCTTTTCTTCATCAGGCTCTTTCAGCAGCTCTCCGTAATAAATATCAATGATAGCCAGCTCGATTCTAAGACGCTCACGTGCCTGTTCTGCCCAAGTGTAATCGAGTTCGGCCAGATGTGAGGTAAGATGAGCCTCTAATAAATCTGTAGCGACTGTCACTGTTAATTCATAAGGCTGAATATGGACGTTTTCTGGTAAACGGGGGATCATCTCCAGAGAGGCTATCTTAGCGTTGAAGTCATCAATGATGGTCCCTTTTGTCAGAGAGATTCCAAGATAATGCAGTTCTTCCCGTTTCAAATCGCAGCTCATCTCCACTTTATAGCAGACGCCGAGCCATGGTTCATAGGCTGCAGAGAAGAGTGTATTCCGCTGCCTGCTACCGGGATCTTCAAATAAGTAAAGGCATTTCCCTTCATCTTGGGCCGCACTCCAAATTTGCTGCAGGCGCTTGCTACCATAGATGATATCTTCACGTCTTATCATGCCAGGTCCAATGCGAGGCAGCGCTGGTACAATACCGAAGTAGCGGGCTAGGATGCTATCCTCTGGATTTGAGGAAGGGACATGAACCACATTATTTTCAGGTGTTGCTGAATCTAATAGATCCGCGCTGGCCTCAATATCGGTTGACGCATCTACCACTGGACTTCCGGTAATTGGCGGGTTCAATGCTCCGATGCTGCGATTTACCGCTGGCGGAACTTCTATAGCTGCCTGATTATCGTATTTTTCCGGATCAAAAACAAAGGTGAAAGAGAGTGTCTCCGGATCAACACCAGTACGCTCCACGAATCCCCAATAATAAGGTCGATCTGTAAGCATTTTGTCAGCTCTTGGTGATAGCTTTACAGTTACGTGAATGGGCGATACTTCAATAATGGAACATTCTGTAGCCTCCAGATAATCCATTACATGTTTACGTACTTCCTGTGAGTTGAGGGTCATGTCGCAGTCTCACTTTCCTTTTTGATACCCTGAGTCAACTCACTTAGGGATTCACCGATATGATCAAGCTCATTTCGCAGCTCTTCATCGGAGCGGGATTCGAGCATGATTTTGTATAAACTTTTCTCCAGCGATTCTTTCTTCTCAAAACGCTCCAGAATCACATCCAGCCCGCCAATGACCATTTCGAACATATTGATCTTCTCGTGTAGCAGATGAAGGATATGTTCTTCAATCGTACCTTGTGTGGATAAATTATAGATAACCACGTCATTTTCCTGACCTAACCGGTGCACCCGCCCAATCCGTTGTTCTACTCTCATGGGATTCCAAGGCAGATCGAAGTTGATCATATGGTGACAGAACTGCAGGTTAATGCCCTCACCACCAGCCTCAGTAGCGATCATGACTTGAGCACGACCGCGGAAGAGGTCCATCATCCAGTCCTTTTTACCACGATTCATCCCGCCGGAATAAGAAACACACATTAGCCCATGTTCGCGGAAATACTGAAGCAAATATTCTTGAGTCGCGCGATACTCCGTAAAAACGATGACCTTTTCATTCATTTCTTGAATGAGAGATAGTGTTGTTTCGGCTTTAGTATTGGTCTTAACCGTACGAAGTGTCTGCAATAGCTCCATCATCCGATCGCGTTTCGGCGAATCAGCGGGCAGCTTCTTGATCAGATTAACTAAAGTGATGAAGACGGCATCCCTACTGCTGCACACCTCACGCTGAAGCGTTACCAAGGAAAGCATGCTGCTAAGATTGCCGCCTGATTCCTGATACTGATCTTTAACAAAAGAAGTGACAGCGTCATATAATACTCTCTCTTCCTGTGAAAGAACTAGCGGGATATTACGGACTTTTCGTTTCGTAAAGTTAACTGGACCTTCGCCACGCCGATTACGGATCATCACCTTCGATAGCTCGTCCCTTAGCTGACCTTCATTCTTAGGTTGACGTTTATCAACGACGAAATTCGAAGCAAAATCACCCTGATTTCCTAATTGCCCCGGTTTCAGTAAAGTGATCAAATTAAATAGCTCGCCCAGATCATTCTGAACGGGAGTAGCGGTTAGGAGCAGGCAATATTTTTTACGTAATTGCTGCACAAATAGATAATTGGTCGATTTCTTATTCTTCAGCTTATGCGCTTCATCAATAATCAACATGTCATATTCATTTTCCAGCAGCATTTCTTTATGAGGATCGCGCTTCGCGGTATCCATAGATGCGACGACAATCGCATTCCCCCAGGAATATGCCTTTTTCTGTGCAACAGCAGAGATGCCAAACTTGGCATTCAGCTCGCGGACCCACTGCAATACGAGGGAAGCGGGTACCAGAATAAGCACTTTAGAGACTAGACCGCGGACAAGATATTCCTTGAGTACAAGTCCTGCTTCAATCGTCTTTCCTAGTCCAACCTCGTCTGCAAGAATCGCGCGGCCCGACATCTCAAACAGAACCTTATGCGCGGTATCGAGCTGATGAGGAAGCGGGGATAATCCGGATAAATGCTTCATGCATTGCAGCTCATCGAAGCTTGTTACTAGACCCGTTTGTTCACCCTGCAAGGCAAGCTTGGACAGACGGTAGTCTCCCCACGGACCACCTTTATCTAGTTTAAGTTCAAGATCCTGTAGCCAATTCCGGTCAAAAGAAAGAGGAACAGGCAGTATAGGCGCTGACTTTCCACCTTTGTGAGGTAGAGAATTACGGAATAATTGCGTCATGGTACAGCCTCCTCAGGTGCTAATTTATATCATCATTCGTAGGAGTAGTATGCTCTTAAACAAGAGAATTCATAACCTTCTATTTTTCTTGATAGCCTTTAAAAAAGAGAGTAAAAGCGAGAAAACGCGGCAAGGTTTGCGATATTTCGGCTGCTTGACTCTATTTTCGAAAAAGACCTTCGATACAATATGTGGTATAGTTTAAAAGCTGACGCACACAATATATTGTGACAAAAGCATGAAAATGTGATTTTTTAAAGTGCGTAGCTGCTATTTGTTATTGACAAGATGAACTTCCTACATACACCCGTAAGACGGAAGATAAGTGTAAGGAAGTTTTTGTTGTGGGTCACAAAATGTACGCCCACACCTGAACTGGAACTAATATTTACTACATTGCGGGAGGTTTTTCTATTGGGTAAAGTGGAACGGAAGCAACGCCTTGAAGGGCTAAGTGAAAAAATATTTTTGGATCGTTATGCTTGGAAGGATGCCGACAGCAATAATGCTAAAGTGGGCGATGTTGTACTCGTTCTAACAAAAGATGATCCGAAGTTTCCCACGAAGGAAGTCGGAGAGATCGTAGAACGTAACGGCAGAATCGTAACCGTGAAGACGCGCAGCGGCGAACTTGTGAAATCAGATGTTGAAAAGCTGACGCTTAATATAGAAAAAACACCAGAGGAAATGTGGGATCGTCTGTCTACAGCTATGGCTTCTGTGGAGAAGACGCCTGAGCTTCAAAAAGAATGGGCGGGTAAATTCCGTTCGATTCTGGATGATTGGAAGCTCGTACCGGGTGGGCGGATTGCGGCTGGTGCAGGCGCTAGTGAAGAATTAACATTGTTCAACTGTTATGTAATTCCTTCTCCAAAAGATAGCCGTGGCGGCATTATGCAGACGTTGGCTGAAATGACAGAAATTATGGCTCGTGGCGGCGGTGTAGGGATTAACCTATCCTCTCTACGTCCACGCCGGGCAATTGTGAGAGGTGTTAATGGTTCTTCTAGTGGTTCTGTATCTTGGGGCGGTCTGTTTAGCTATACGACTGGACTAATTGAACAAGGCGGTAGCCGCCGTGGTGCACTTATGCTCATGATTAATGACTGGCATCCAGATGTGGAGGACTTCATTACCGTAAAGCAAACGATGGGTCAAGTTACGAATGCGAACCTTTCGGTATGTGTGAGCAATAGCTTTATGAAGGCTGTAAAAGAAAATCTGGATTGGGATCTCGTATTCCCGGATACTACAGATCCAGAGTACAACGATGTGTGGGATGGCGATCTAGACAAGTGGAAGGCTGCGGGCAAAAACGTTATTCATTATCGCACCGTTAAAGCGCGTGATGTGTGGCGCACCATTATTGAATCCGCTTGGAAATCCGCTGAGCCAGGCGTTGTGTTCATGGAATACTACAATCAGATGTCCAACAGCTGGTATTTTAATCCGATCATTTGTACGAACCCATGTGGGGAGCAAGGACTGCCAGGCTGGGGAGTCTGCAATTTGTCCGCTGTGAACCTGTCCAAATTCTACGATGAGAAGAATCATGATGTAGACTGGGAAGATCTCGCGACTACGACGCGTTATTCCGTACGTTTCTTGGACAATGTCATTGATAAGACGCCTTATCATTTCCCGGAAAATGAAGCGAATCAGAAAAACGAACGCCGTGTGGGTCTCGGAACGATGGGTCTTGCTGAGCTGATGATCAAATTGAACATCCGTTACGGTAGCCCGGAATCTCTGGCGTTTCTGGACAAGCTTTACGGCTTTATGGCTCGTGAAGCGTACCTTGCTTCTGCAGAGATTGCTGGTGAGAAGGGATCCTTTCTAGCTTTTGACACAGAGAAATACTTGATGAGCGGATTTATGAAAAATATGCTCGAATCGTATCCAGAGGTTGGTGAAGCGATTCGTAACCATGGCATGCGTAACGTTACAGTGATAACACAAGCACCTACAGGTAGCACAGGTACGATGGTAGGCACCTCGACAGGTATTGAGCCTTATTTCGCCTTTAAATATTTCCGTCAAAGTCGCCTTGGCTACGATGAACAGTTCGTTCCAATCGCCCAAGAATGGCTTGAAGCTCATCCAGGTGAAGAGCTGCCAGATTATTTCGTGACTTCGATGGATTTGTCAGCTAAGGATCATATCCGTGCCCAAGCAGCGATTCAACGCTGGGTAGATAGCTCGATTTCCAAGACAGCCAACTGCCCGTCTGACTTCACAGTAGAAGAGACGGCTGAGCTATATGAAATGGCCTTCGATCTGGGCTGTAAAGGGGTTACGATCTACCGTGATGGTAGCCGTGATGTGCAAGTTCTGCAAACCTCGAAGAAGGAAGATGCAGCAGAAGAGGTTGCTCCAGCTGTTGAAGTTGCAGCTGCACCTGAAGCAAATGTTGTAACGGCAAGCCCAGCACTTCAAGCTCCTACTAAAGAACTGGATAAACAATACAAAAAACGTCCTCAGGTTCTGCGCGGAGCGACCTATAAAATCAACACACCTTTTGGTATGGCGTATATTACGATAAATGATCTAGATGGCACACCAGCAGAAATCTTCCTGAATGTAGGTAAAGCAGGTTCTGACGTCTTTGCGATGGCAGAAGCACTCGGTCGTGTCTGCTCCTTGTTCCTCCGTTATGGAGATCATGGTGAGAAGGTAGAGCTGTTGATCAAACATCTGAAGGGCATCGGCGGATCTGGCGCTATTGGCTTCGGTGCGAACCGAGTAGAATCCATTGCAGATGCAGTAGCTAAGGCATTGGAGACTCATGTACTGAATAACGCTCATGATGATCATTTACCTGCACCAATTGCAGCAACTTTGGAGCTGGAGGATTTCAATGAAGCTTTAAATGCGGAGTTGAAAGCGAGTGTTCCTGCGGCAACATCTACCGATGATGGTCATGGCGGACATGGCGCGCATAACCACACTAGCGCTTCACGTGATCTTTGCCCATCTTGCGGCGGCGCTTCGCTGATTAATATTGAGGGTTGTAAGACTTGTGGCAATTGCGGGTATAGTCGCTGCGGGTAAACGGTAGAGCCAATAAATGTTTTATGGGAAAATGTGATGTGCCACCAAAAACGGGATATCGCCATAAAAAACGGGATATCCACAGGCAAAAACCTTGGATCTGTAAACAAATGTTAAAATACAGCCCTATTTTAGCCTAAAATCGGCTATTTCAGACCAATCTTAAGTAAAACATCATTCTTGCACAGATTTTACAGATGTAACTCTATTCTTAAAAAATCCGTATTTTCCTTATGCAATAATAAACATTGTGAGGAGGAATTTCAATGCGTGATCGTAACAAGGATGGGCAATATCGTCAGAAGCGTGCAGACACAAAGGTTGGGAATATCGAAGCTAAGTATGGGGTTGATTTTGGGGTTCGAAGTGATATGGAGCTTGGGACCTTAAGAAAACGTCTTGGCGACAAATCTCTAACTCAAATTCTTAAAGATCAAAACAAGTAACCGATTAGGGGGAGCATCGCTTGGCTCCCCCTATACTTATATAAAGGCAGCAAGAAACGCATAAGGTTTCCCGTAACAACCAACAAGGGGAGGTCATAATGTATGCCGTCAGATAATAAATCAAGTAAACTGCTCCACGTTCAAAATGGAGCAATTCGTAAATTGCTGTATACCCATGTAAGAGAAGAAGACTTAAAAAATCGATACCGCGCAGTGATCGGAAGAGAAGCAAAGAAGAGTATTAAAGAAGCGCTCCAACGTGTTGAAAAAGCTAAATTGATTGAATTTATTAATAAGAGTCCTGAAATCACTGAAGAACACATTGAATTATGCTTTGAAGAAAATCGCTATAGTAATCGCCCTAACTTTCGTCTTTTTCATCTCCAGTCCTTAGACCCGCAAACCACTTCCGCATCATTTTTACAAGCCCACAGAGAAGATAAAGCCATCAAGAAATTAAACCAACGCCTTAGAGATGTCCCCTATTCGAACGACAATGTAACTTCATTATTTGCTGTTGATCAGACACTTATTGATCCTCAAACTTTGGAGATAGCGTTCAAATATAACGAAAAATATAATTTCATTGATCCTGAGACTGAACAGAATGAATTTATTTATGAGTTAAAGTACGGATTTATGTGGATCAATTTTGACCAACGGTATGTAAATATTAATCTTCCCAGTGATCTGTTAGTTGGGACCCTTTCTAGTGTGGCTGAAGAAGCTTTTGCCTGCTTATTAATTCCCGTGAATATTACAAAGTCTGTTGTTGAACGTGTGTTTCCTAAAGACTCCATGAAAAGAACGACTTTCAGTACTAATTCCTCTGATGCTTCGGGAAAAATTGAAAAAATTACGTTAGCAGATAAGGAATTAGGGAATAAAATTAGTCAAAATCCTGAGTATGAGGGATATGACTCGCCAAGTTCTGTTTACCAAGAGGCCATTGATGAGGATGGAGAGTTGTTTTCTACCTTGGGAGTAAACTGTGAAAAGGGCAAAATTTATTTGACACGACAATTGAAGGCGACGGATATGAGACGATGGGGACTGTGGCGAATTGGCCAGATCATGAACCACATGAATACCATCCATGCTAATGGTGACATTGAAGAAAAATTCAATTCATTTGGTATTGCCGATGACAGTGAAGTTAAAACATTCGCATATGGCCAAGACGAAAAGAAAGCCATTGTAGAACTGATGAAAGCTATAGTTATCTGCAAAAAGAAGGGTATCGAAAGCTATAAGTTACTGAGCGAAAAGCCAGGAAAACTAGTAGCAGCACTAAAGAAACATATGAACTTACGGTTTAGACCTTATTGTGAGGGCTGCCAGGAACATGCGGATCTGGTATGCCCATCCTGCGGTAAATTTGAGATTATGGTATTGAGCAGAAAGGGACAAGTCACAACCGTAAAGTATGGATTCTGCTTGGAAAACTTAGAACTGGATCAACTAACATGTCTGATGAGCCATAAAGTAAGGGTTAACTCTTGGTATGACGGTGTGTTGATGTATCCTAATACAGCTCTGACATCTTTGATGCAGCGTATGATTAAGAAATACTTCCCTGAGGTTGATTTTATGGCTGAGGAGGAGCAATTCCATCTCTCTAATAACGTTGTACACTATTCTGCTAATAAAGCCTCCAGAGTCATGTACCGCGTGGAGGATATCCCTGAATTTGAAAAAGTATGGGGGCGTAGAATTTCAAAACAGCGGAGAGAAGAGTTACAAGAAGTTATGGAGCTCCTAAAGGAAAAGTGTTCAAAGCAAAGCTCAGATGGTTGTAAGGCTTGTCAAAAAGAACATAGCGTTCGCTGTGTAATGAAACCGTTTGTTACCTTTACAAATCATCAGCTACATCCCCATCATGGTCAAGAATATGGTGATATTAGCTTCAAGATGAAGATGTTAAATATGGATGATGCTGTTTTTGTAGGCATTGCGAAGAGCTATGAGAAGAAAGAAATTACAAGCGCAAGTGATAAGGGGCGGGAGATGCTTGAGCAATTCCATGGCAAGTGTACAGATACGATGACACATGTTATTGGTATTGTGGTTGCGGGTGAACTTGAGCAAGGCTTTACCGCTAAACTACAGGATTTAGCTAGAAGGTATAATAAAAAAGTTGTTATGTGGACTTATAATGAACTGTTAATGGCAGTTGATTATTCAATTCATAAATATGGCCTGGGCATTCCAGATGTTATACGTGACTTAAAAGCTGATGTTCCTAAAAGGGGCAGGCGCAGGCCCGATAAAAGCGCAAGTTGATATAAATAAATTAAAAATCATAAAGGATGAATATTAAATGCCTTCGGAAAATTACTCTTTTCAAGCTGGTAATATTGGGGATGTTATTAAGCATACAGTCTTACTTGACATACTTGAAATTTTAACAAAAGACAAAAACAATTTCTTTTATTTGGAGACTCATGGTTCTACTTATATTCACAAATTGAAACCTTTTTATAAATATAGAACTGGGGTTGGTAAGCTTTGGAAAAATAATATTATCGATAAATCACATATTTATTTTGACTTTCAAAGTGAAAATGGAAGCAACAACTATTACTAGTCTTGGGCAATAGTCTCACAATACTTAGAAAGTAAAAAATTAAATTGCTATGTAGAAGTTTATGAGAAAAATGAAAATGTGTACAATGAAGCTAAAGCTCAATTGCCGTCAAATAACACTAATATAAAATTAAATAATGATAGTGGGTGGTTAAGTATAAAGGATGAGAGGATAAATTATCCTGATTTAGTACTCATTGATCCATTTAATAAAGAAGGAATCGATCATTCAGATATAGTTTCATTTTGTAATCAATTAATTGCTAGAAATATTCCATTCCTGCTTTGGTATGGACAAACGCATGGGAAACTTGAAAGAAGAAATAAAATTATTGAAGATCTTAACCTACCATACATTGAACTTACTGACAATGTGGGTGGCTCAAGAAATCTTGCCAATACAGGTGTTTTCATAAGTGGAAGTGAGATAGAAAGATATATTGATGTAATTGTAAATAAATTAAGTTTCCTTAATCAGATTTCAGGCTGGAAAATAGAGGGGTATTATAGTAGGCCCAAAATGGAGGTAGTTATGAACTCAATTCAAGAAACATATATTATTAACAGTATTAAAGAATATATCAATTGGAAAAAAAGCGATTATGCTGTATTAATCAATGGCGCATGGGGGAGCGGAAAAACATTTTTTTGGAATAATGTAATAGTTCCAGAAATAGAAAAGTTGTGGATAGATGAGTCTAAGGATAAAAAATATAAGACTATTTACATATCTTTATATGGTATAAACAGCATAGAAGAGCTTAATAAAAAGCTTTCATATGAAATTTTTGCTTCAATGTTACCGAAAAGAAATAATCTTAATAAATCAAATGAGAATGAATCAAATGGGAACAAATATACTGAGATAATTAAAACAATTTTTAGCACTGGCTTAGAAGTTACAAAGGGGTTATCAATCTTTGGACTTGAAATAGAAAATTTGAAAAGCGGTGCCCAAGAAGCTATATCAAATTTTGATTCAGTTAGAGGAGGCTATGTATATTGTTTTGATGATATGGAAAGATCAAATATTCCTTTTAACGAAATAATGGGATATTTAAATAATTTTGTTGAACATGATAATGCTAAAATAATTATACTTTGTAATGAAGAAGAAATTACAAAAAGATCTACAACACACAATAAAGAATTAAAGGTATTAGCTGCAACAAATTTGATAGATAAACATGGCGACCAAACAAAAGAAAAGTATTACGAAGAAGTTGAAAATTATATACAAAATTTTGATGACGTAAATTATGGCGTTATCAAAGAAAAATTAGTTGGTAAAACATTGAAATTTGAATCTAGCTTGCAAATTATTTTTGAAAAAATAGCAAACAACATAAAAGATGACGAGTTTAAAAAGATTCTTGCAAACAAAGACTCTTTTATATTTAAAATAGTAGAAATTTCGAAATTAACTAATATTCGAATCTTCAAACAAGCTTTAATTGATGTCGAGAACTTATACATAAAGATAAAGAATAAATATATAGATCTTTCTTTTGAACCTATGTTAATTTTTTGTTTTGCATACTCTATTGAATACAAATTATATCCTAAAAAATATACTACTTTTAAAGAGATAGAAGACGATAAAGAGTTTGAATCTTTACTCTTGCAGAATGATCAACAATGTTGCCAATTTAGAAATAAGTATTTTAAGAACTTTAATTATGGTTATAATAATATTTTCTTTAAATTTATTGAAAAGTATGTACGTGAAGGAATCTTGGATGAAGTGAAGTATTCCGTAGAAATGGATAAATATATTGAGAGGATTAAAAGCAAAGAAATTAATGCTTATGAAAAAATTTTAAGTGATACATTTATTAACTTACAAGATGAAGAATTTTCGAGTATGGTAAATGCAACTTTTACAATTGTTAAATCAGGAAGACTTCCATTATACAGATATCTTCACGCTTTTTTAATGTATAATGATTTTAGAACTTTGAATCTGATTAGCATGAGCGAAAATGAAATTTATGATGGATTTATGTTGGGATTAAAAGGTATAGAATCATCAGATATACCTTCTGATATTAATATTATGATGAGTAATGAGTTAAAAGCTCGGTTAAATAAGTTCGATTCTGAGTCCTCTCATTGTAATAGTGACCATTATAAAAAAATAAAATTGGAAATAATTAGAATATCGGAAGTCCAATTTCACAAACGGGCACGTAAAAAAAGTATAAAGTTTTTTGAAAAGTTATTTAATGTAAGCGATATTTCATTTGATATATTTTACAATGAATATGGAAATGTACCTTTCCTGGAAAATGATGACATTAAGGTTTTTTTTAATTATATAATTAATTTAAAAAATATAAGAATTAATGAATTAATCTCTGCACTACGTATTCGTTATCAGGAGAATGAAAAGTTACTTGAGGTGGAGAGAGAACCACTTAAATACTTAAATGACCTAATTACTCGATACACTTTTGATAAAGAAACGACGTTGAGTATATACTTGCTTAATAATTTTAAAAAGATGCTTACCGAGCTCTCTATTAAGGATTTATAGTGTTTAGATACACCGTTTATTTGCAGTCTGCATTTAAACGGTGTTTTTTTAAGGGTTACTTTAACCTTAGAAACATAATTATCAATAGCTTGTTTTATAGGAGTGTGATCATGAAAAAACAAAAATAATAGAATTGAAAACTCATATTCAATTGCAATATTGTATAGACATTTCAGTAGAAGTGGAGATGGGTGGATAAAAAACAAATTGTTAATGAGAAGCTTGTGGAATTTAGTTCCATATCTATTAAATTACTTCATGATCGATACTTACGTTCGAATATTAGATGATTTTCAAGAAGCAATTGTCTAACAAGAAATAAATGAAAATGTTTTTTAGAGATTAAAGTGGCTTTTGTTTTGCAATGATAATTTCAGAGATATTTCTTAGGAGTGAGTGAACAAAATGAATGGTGCAGAACTGGCGCAAATAATTCTTAAAGAAGAAGGGATCGGAGAGAATCATTATGAAATAAAAGTAGGACGAAGTAGGGTTGTTTATAATAAAATAAATTCTCAAATACATTTAAAAACTGAGGTCTTAGAAGGAACTGGATTGGAACATTTGCTTATTTCGGCTCATGAAGTGAGTCATTTATTAAATAATGAAACAAACTTTAAAACGTATCATTTTTTTAAGATTATCAAATATATGTATGGAACCGCTTTAGTTTTCGTAGGGCTAAATATAGTTCTGTATTTTTTTGGTTTGTTTTCATTGAGCTTAACGATCTTTTTGAATATACTTCTCATATTAATTACACCAATAATGGTAGGGTTGTATAAAAAAGATGAAAGGGATGCTGATAAAAGGGCAATTAATTATATACAAAAATATAGTAATCATAAAAATGATCTAGCCACGTTAATGAAAGAAAGAGAAGCAAATCTAATATTGGTATTGATGATGGAGTATTAAAGAAACTTCTACAAACCTCTATAGAACTTATTCGCAAACCCAAAGAAGAGGAAAGGAAGTTAGCATTAGATAAACTATGGGATGCATTTGAAAGAATGAAAACAATTTATATCCCTGAAAACAAGAAAGATTCACTAAAAGAACTGATATCTAATGTTAAAGAAGAGTAACGTACAGATTGTCCGTAAGGATGTTCTTCAATAAGTTAAGCTGGGGCTGATTCATCAAAAGAAGAAACGGCGTTTAAGACTTTACTGCCTAAGTCTTGGGCGCCTATTTCCATTAAACTAATGTTTCTCGTTAGCGCAACCTTGAACATACTTTGTTATTTTCCTCCAACATGAAACACACCAATTATAGTTTCACCATCTACGTCATAAAGCGGAATATCGCGACCACTTGGTGATCTACTGTTCTGTATCGCATTGGCTTCTTCGGGCGTTTTGGGTTGTTCACCGTCCAAGTATTTTTTATCACATATCCCTCAATGCCATCCTTACATGTAGCACTGATTAATTCAGGTCCCGTTTCTGGGGAGGTAGCATATGCGTCAGAACCGTATGTCTGTCCATTTTCATTTAGAGAATAGGTTTTCGGACTAACGCTACTTTGAGTAGTTGCACTTTTTGCATATACATTCTGGTATGCTACTGCACCACTCACTCCGACATAAACGAAAACCACAGCACCAATCAAATTTCAAGCCTCTAGAGTAGCTCATTTTCTTTGTTCACTCCCTAAAAGCTTCTCACTCAAAATTCACCACATTTTACCACATAACCTTAAAACGTAAATACTAATGAGTTTGTTGCATTTAACTGACCGTTAGGCTTAATGATCGCAGCCGTACATAACTTATCTTATGTATTGAAAAAACAGACTCTCTCATCGAGGTCAGTTGGGATGGGTAAATTGGACAGGATTGTTCCGACTCCCATCAAAAAAGGAACTTCCCAAGTCCAAATACTAACATTTATTTACAAACGTTGTACCTAGTGTCAGTTACGCTGGTACAGGGCCAAAACGCGGATTTACGCATGGAGAATCGTCACTTTAATTGTCGCCCCACTCTAAGAGTTGCCACCCTTTCCAATGGTACGACTTATTCTTCCGTTTGCCCTGCAAGGAGTATTTGATCTTTCTTATACCGTCCGAGGCTTGAGTGACTGTACCATCAAGCAAATGTTCGTGCTCACGCAGCCAGTGCTTAAGATTGCTGCAACGATAGGTCTTGCCGTCTGGAGACACGATAACCCACTCCTTGGCATGCATGTGGGTCTCAACCCTTTCGAGGGGCGAATGAACACCTACAACATAAGTAGCTACCTCTTTTATCAAGGAAGAATCAATCTTTGAATTTTCTAACAAATAGGCTATGTTAAGCCTTGGATTGTAGATGCCTAATTTTTTTATATTTTGGAACTCCAAATGAATTGAGCAAAGACCCAAAATATAGTAGACTAACAATTGCAAAGTATGCGTACTTGTTGGAGAATTCTTAGACACCTTTAAATCCCACAAAGTATCTTCTGTCAGATAATCCCCGTCGCCGCACGTAATCGTCGGTGTATAAGCTAATTCAAAAGTGAAACCTTCCTTAATAATTGGTCCTGAATGTTCCCAGAAAGAAAGGCTCCTATTCACCATTGTACGAATGTTAGACACAGTATTTTCATCTGGATTAATGTCTTCTACTGGCTTATACCTGAATGTGCCCACTCTAGCGCACACGTCATAACCTACGAGTTTACAGGTATAAATTATGGATTGATCATCCAAGCCCTTTATGTGCTTTATGAATTCTTTTGCTTTATTTTCTTGTTCCATGTATTGAGAACCAATCAGCGAAATCTTAAATGCCTCTTCCGCAGAGGTTCCAGTCATGAAGCGAATCAGATAATCTACCGCTATCCCGACTAAACCAGCATATATATTCTCCTCTGAGTACAACTCGATCCCGTCATCGAAAACTGTTTTAGTAAAATCGTTTGGTCTTAAAAAGCCTCCATAAGGCTGCTTGAATTTCTCTACTCTTTGTGTGACGGATGCCATGAGACACACTCCTTAGTACATTTTCCGCTACCCCTTATTATTGTAAGTTAACATTAACACATATTGTAAGTGTCAGTCCGTTAACTCAATTCTGGTTCATCATTTCTATAGTGTAAACCAAGTGCAGTGTTTTTCATTATATAGAGGGCAGAACGTGTTATGATGCACTATTTAAAGTTAGAGGTCGATCCTTAGCGACAAGCCCCTGCTGATATGCAGGGGCTTGTCTACTGTCAAACTAAAATCCTAATTTTTTGTAAACCACTTCGGCAAGGGCAGCCTGGGACATTTCATGAAACGTTGAAAATTTCGTCGTAGAACGAACATAACTCTCTAAGTCCTCCTGGGGAAGGGCCGCAAAGTCTTCTTTTGATTTAACGCCAACGCCTTCTAGAAAATCAGAGATATTTTCAGACTGGGTGTGTTTCTGAATAAAGGAATCTGGGAAGAGCTCATCAAAGGACATTTGTTTTTGATCACCAAGTTCCTTGGCACCTTTACTTATTTGATTCAACCTGTTGTTTAATTCTTTTAATCCAGTTACTTTTACCATCTGGATCACACCTTTACAAGTATTTTTGTATGATAAACCTTATGTGTAGAAGCTATGGTTATTTTCGAAAAGAAGAGTATGAATATATGATTAAGAACCACTCTTGGAGATGGGGGATATGTGATTCGGGAGAGGATTAACTCGACAGAAATGATCGAGAATTTATTACCTGGGAGTTAAGAGTTCTCCTTCAGATGTACCCGCATCTGAAGGAGGAGAAATTAAGGTCATGACGCTTACTTAATTTTTTTTATTAATTTATCAACTTGCTTGTTCATTTCACGCGAGACTTCTCGTTCAAACTTTTTTAGATCATTTTTGGTTTGTGACTTCGATCCGCCGACTAATGTTTTACTCATAGATTCCTCCTTGATTTGGTATTTAACATTATTTGGATTGAGAGAGTACCCTGGCAGCTAAAGACTTGGTTAGTTTGCTTGTTTGTTTGCTTTGCAGAGCTTTCGAAGCAACAGTAGACATCTTGGGACTAGAAGTTTTTTGATAACTAGGTTTAGCCATAATGCAGACCTCCTTTTCTGTATATTGTGATTACATATATAAAGTACCCCAATATATTGTGTTTGTAAACATATTTTTCTATTAACAGTTTGTCCACAGGATATTAACGGAAAGTACACATGTTCTCATGTATTTATCCACAAAAAGGAACAAAATTCAATGTGGAAATAACAAGAAGTAAACGAACGTATGATTTGATTTGGGGAGATGAAGATAGATATTTTTAACTCTCTCTATGAAGTAGGGGAGACAAAGATGTTTTGTTATGTTAAGGGTGAAGTAGAGGGGCTTATACACGGGCTTAGAATAGGGGGAACTGTAAGACTAAAGGAATCTTCGCAACAGAGGCGAATTGGTATCGCTATAGACATATGGATAGGAGATCAAAAAATCGAATGATAGCAGTTTCAGCTTATCAGCGATTCAAAGTAATAGTAGTTCTTATTTGCGTTTGAAGTTACAGAATGTTCGGAAGGATATTTATTAAGAAAAGAAGAAGCGGGGATCAAGGCTTTATTACCCAAGCCTTGGTCCCCGCTGTTGCCATTGAATTAATTTTTGTCGTTAGATTAACAACCGAACTTCTCGATAATCTAATTCAGGTGTTCTTCTTCATTTGATCCATCATTGCTTGAATTTCTTCTCTACTAGCAATACCTGTTCCGTCAAAAGAACACATCAAGCATGAACGCAGCTCAAATTCTTTTCTATTTTCATCAATATCGGTAACGGGTTCGGTCCAATCTACCTCTTTACCACAAAAATCACATATTCTTTTTCCGTAATCACCTTCATGAAATTCGTCTTCTTCTTCAAATTCATGCATTGAAAATAGCCTCCTCAAGTTCTCTTAGTTTTATGGCTTTGCCCAATAATCAGTATGAAGTAAGGGCTGTTGAAGATTCCCCTTTAAATAAGGCTGAATCCAAATGAGCTTGCGAAGCAAGAGCTTTTCGCCGTGCGCTTGGTTACGCCAGTGACCTCGAACGAGCCATTGCTTATCAAGAATTTTATCTGTTTCTTTCTGAATCATGTTGTTTTCAGAAGTAGGCTTTCCGCCTTGTTTTGAAATCACAATGGTTTTCCCAACGGCATAATAGGGAATCTTGGAAACTCTAGTTGAACGATTCTCGTCTGTTTTCCCTTGCTCCACTTCATGCTTCAGTTCGATGTAATCGACCTCTTGTGATGACGAATTCAAATAAAAAATAGCGTTTATGACAAATGAAAAGATTTCAGTTGCTTGATCTGCAAAATCCGTCAGTCCTGCTCGCTTAAAGTTCTCCTCCAACTGTTCAAATACGTTGCCACGCTTAAATCGTAAATTGAGAGTGATGTAGTTGTAGTCCTCAATTGAAGGTTGCTCTTCACAATCTACAGGGGTGAGTATAGTCAAGATTCGTATAAATTTAGTAATCCCTTTACCAAGTTCTTTAATTACTTGATCCCTTTCAAAAGTAGCCAGGTTTACTTCGTGAATATAGAATCCTTCTACATAGTATTGCTCCTGTTCAGCGGTTAATTTAAAGCTGTTTGTAGGTACGGAAATATAGATGCTTTGAAACGGCAAACGGATGAAAGAAGAATCGACATTTTGTAAATCGGTCTTAAGCAGCATAGCCGTCAGATTTTCTTCAAAACGGAAATGTTTTTTATGATGTTTATGAAAGTTGTAAGTATGAAAGAGTACATTGTTTAATATTTCATGCTGTTCTGTGCTTTGATCTGAAAAAAAGGAAGCATAAGACTTCCCATATTGTTTATAAATGAAACTGTTGATTTGCTCTTCTACGACATCTAAATGCTCCACTTGATGCTGAATTTCATATTCTAATATCCGCTCGAACACATTGTCACTGTAAGATATTGCAAGACTTTTCTTTACGATTTCATAATGAATGGAGTTCACGTACAACCAATCCTGTCCGTTAGATTTGATATTCATGGGAGTTCAACATCATCTGAAGCTAATCAACGCTTCTTTTTTAATAACTTATAGATAAACACAATGGAAATAATTAAAATACCAATAATAATTATTGGTAACCAAGGGTTCCCAGCAATAAAGTAACTTTTATGATATTGGTAGTCTTCACTTAATGAAAACACATCCATCCTCCTTGTGGCAATGTTAAACTACCCCTTAGTCTAATCAACTATTTCTGTGAAATCCTGAATTAACCCTGTTGCGTTACCGATGTTTTCGAGTCCCCAACGGGCGAAATTGGCAGCTTCTACAGCATTTCTGAGAAAAGCATGTGTACGTGCGATTAACAAGGCTAATCTTAAATCGAAAGGTGCTCCATAGCTATCTAGTATCTTCGTACGTTGAGATAACTCGTTCGTTGTTATTGAGGTTATTACATGAGGGAAATCATTGAATTGAGCGAAGTACATTGTCCCTTGACGAACAATCATTTCTTTCATTTTATGTACTACAGCGATTGACTCATCTTCTGTATCGCCATATCGAAACCAAGCTTCACTTTTCATTTTGCGAAGAATATTTGACTGAAACCAGGTTAACTCATGAACTATGCGGGTTCTAAATTCACAGTCATAGACGGTTAGTTTGTTGGCAGGAACAAAGTCCCCCAAAGGGTTTGGGAGGAAATCAAAATGAACCCCTAGTTCAGCAACGCAAGAGCCACCATATTTATCAGCCTGGATAACAATAGCGTGTATTACATGGTTCATATCAACTTTAAAAAAATGATGATCTGTTCCTGAAAAACCAAGTTCATGTAATACAGGCGCTAGATATTTCTTGATTAACTTTCTAAATTCACTTGTTTTCATTTGTGATTACCCTCTTAGTAATAATTCCCCACATAGGGGAGACTTTCAACTATATAAGTCAAAGGATTTAAAAACTATTCTCTCCACATCCCATCAGAATTTGCATTTTCTCTCACACGATCAGGGGAGTAGTTAGGTCCTCTTTTTAATGTTTGAGGTACCATCATGAAATAAGTAAATCCCTTCCTGATGGTTAGTTCTAATAGGCCGTGTTCTAATAATTCTGTAACAGCGGCAACTGCTTCATTGACTTCACAGTTAATAAGAATGGTTATTTCATTTATCCAGTTCCAATAGGGAATTTCCTTGTCTGGCTTTACATTGTCCCGTTCACATTTATAGAGGTAGATATCCATACTTGAGAGGTCTGAATACGCGTCACCATGTATTGCAAGCTCCAGAAAAAGTCTTGATGAATGTATATATTTCAGTTGATATTGATGGTAAGTCACAAAGGGGAAGATGTAATCCCGATACAAATTGGCGAGTTCTATATTTGATCCATGTAAGAATATTCCTTCGGTATTTGTTAAATCGCGACTAGATACACTGTCTAAGCGAAGTCGTATGTTTGAATCTAACTGAGATCTGAATGATTGAAATGACTTATCACAAACCGATATACACGCGCTGCAATATAAGTCAGATCCTTTGTTTTTTGTTGTGAGCTCCATTGAACAATTACGGCAAAAGGATAACGAATGGTGAGACATAAGTGAACCTTCTTTCTATAAGATTTATCCAAATAAAAAACAAAGATCATAGAGAAAAAGTGAATACAGAAATTTTCTAATGAATACGTTGGTTGGAATAAGTTTTGTCTCAATATATAGTTGATAAGACTTCTATAATCTTCTTTATACAGGCTAGTTTATCATGCTAAATAAGCTTTATTGCAAGTTTTGAATAAATAGCGAGAAAATGTCTTTTTTCTATGTAAATGAAGGAATTATGTGGAAGAATATGATTTTGCGTAGTAAAATAGTACTAAGCGATTTGCTATTTTTTGATAATGTAAAGGAGTAAAAAAATGTCGTTAACCGTGGCAATCCTAAGTATAATAATTAGCTTTATAATCGGTTTAATTAGTTCTACTTATATTAAAGCGTTTGCAATGAAAAGGAATCCACTTAAAAATAAGGGACCTGAAGAGATCAAAGCACTTATGGAAATTGAATATCGAAAAGGAGTGGAAGAAGGAGAGAAGAAGGCTTTTGCTAAGTTTACACTCATTTATGAGCCATTTGTGGATATATCTGATTCTCTACTAAAAAAACAGCAGAAGCAGGCTATATCATGCAAATGTTCTATAATGGCCTTCCGCTAGGTGATCCAATGAAAAGAGTTACTCATCATGAAGAGAAGTACAAAGAAGAGAATATGAAATACATACTGGATACAATTAATAGAACAATAAATAATTTAATGTTAGTAGCTGATCCACTTGGTATTCCCGTCATAATGAATGAGAACCCGAAGATTGAGAAAAAAAAGACAAAGACAGGGTGAATATTGAGACCAAACGAGAAGTCGGTTTAATATATATCTTTAATTGAAATATAAACATCTGCCAAACGACATCAAGATGTATAGCTTGATGTTTCGGTTGGCTTTTTCATTAATTTCAATAAATCCTTGTTTTTATAATAAATTCATACAAAAACTTGGCAGAGGGTGTATTCTAATGATGCTTCCAGAACCACAATCGAAGGCATTCTCTTCGATCATTGCAGAGATTGAGAGCGGGCAAATAAAAATCCCACAATTTCAACGTGATTTTGTTTGGGATATTCAAAAATCAGCACAATTAATGGACAGTATTGTTAAAGGTTATCCTATTGGAACATTCATTTTTTGGAGAACTAAAGAGAGACTTAGATCTGTTCGGAATTTGGGGAACATTATTCTTCCAGAACCAGTCGAAGGAGAATACGTTAATTTTGTATTAGATGGACAACAACGAATGACAAGTCTCTTTGCAAGCTTAAAGGGGGCGAAGATTCAACGTGATGCTAACAAAGTTGATGATTATTCGGCGATATACTTAGACTTGACAGCGTCCAAGGATGACCAGATTGTGACCTTAGATGTTACAGATAAGGAATCTGGCTCATACATAAAGTTAGCTGATTTGCTTTATGGCGGCTTGACCTTATTAGCTGAGTATCCTTCTCAATATTTACGTCTTCTTGAAGAATATAAAAGACGGATTGAAGCATATAGTTATTCCATTGTTCTGATCAAAGATGCACCTATAGATGTTGCAACAGAGATCTTCACTAGAATTAATGTTGGTGGCAAGCCCTTGTCTGTATTTGAAATTATGATTGCAAAAACTTTTGATGTAGAAAAAAACTTTGATTTATCTGAAAAATTCAAAGAGCTTATTGAAGAACTACGCCCACTTGATTATGAAACAATCTCAGATGCCATCGTCCTTCAGACGGTTTCAGTGATTCTTGAGAAGGAATGCCAAAAAAAGGTTATACTAAAACTCAATAAAGATCAATTTATTTCAGTTTGGGATAAAGCTATAGATGCTATTCATAGAGCCGTTGAATATTTTAGATCATTCTATCGCATACCTGTTTCTCAGCTTTTGCCCTATAATGCGTTGATTGTTCCTTTTGCTTACTTTTTTTATATTCATCCTGATAAACCAACGGGTGATACTCAAAAGCAGCTTCAAGATTTCTTCTGGCGGGTGTCCCTTTCAGGGAGATATTCGTCAGGGGTGGAAAGCAAACTCGCGCAGGACATAAAAAAAATAGACCAAATTATTAGCGGCGAATTACCAAAATATGATTGGCCTATCAATACATCTGAAAAGTTTCTTATCGATAATGGATCATTTAGTGCTGGACGTAGTTTTATTAAAGCGATTCTTTGCTTGTATGCGTATTACAATCCAGAGTCTTTCGTGGATCGTTCGATGGTAAACATCAGTAATTATTGGCTTAAGCAAGCCAACAGTAAGAATTATCATCATTTCTTCCCAAGGGCATATTTGAAAAAGAAGAGTGAGGATGAATTCTACATCAACCACATTCTTAACATAACAATTGTTGATGACTATTTAAATAAGAGGGAAATTGGCGCATTGGCGCCTTCACGTTATATGACCAAATTTAAAAAGACCAACCCTGAACTTCAAGAGACAATGCAGACTCATTTAATTGGGGATCTAGACGAATTTGGAGTATGGGATAATAATTACGATAAGTTTTTTGAGGAGCGAGCAAAGCTCGTTAGTAAGATGTTGAAGAAGCGTATAATTCATCAGGAAATTGATAACAACAATTTTGCTATTTTACCAGATGAACAAGTAGAAGATATTGAATAACTTGGTATGAATCCTAAGAAGCCAAACTGATGTTTGGCTTCTCAATTTGTCGAGAAGAGGTGTTTCCATGGATGATAGAGAAAGATGGCGTTTAGAATTAATTGATCAATTGAACTCAATGCTTGTACTTGCAAAGGGGATTTTTAATAGACCCAATTATCGCTTTAATAGGGGAACTTATTTCGGAAAGACATGGTATGAGACGATGGAAGTTCTTCAGGCAGATGGACAAGCAACAGAAGAATTAGTAAAAGGATTAGCAAAAATTCTTATTCCTCTTGAATCAATACAAAATTTAAGAGGTATAAAGGCATATTTTGATCAAAATAATTCTAAGGCATGGGATGAGAAAGTTCAAAACTTAATTTCAGCTAAAAATGAAGAAGAATACGACAGTTTATGTTATGAGTTTTATATTGGCTCTAGTCTTTCTCAAAATAAAACAATATATTTTTGTAATATGGATGCAAAAGGAGTCACACAAGAAAGCTTGTGCGAATATTTTGTCGAGCCTCGGTTATTTATAGAATGCAAAAATCTTTTTGGTACAACTAGGACGGCCGTTGAAAATAATATAAGAAAGGCAAACGCTCAAATCAGGAGTTCAATTGAGCAAATACCTACTCCCGATCAAGCTATTGGCGCAGCATTTATTGATTTGCCTGAGAAAATTAATATTGAGTCGGCTGATGAGATAAGAAATAAAATGGCAGAAGTAATCTCTCGATTAAGACAATGCAATTACATACACTTTTTAGGCGTTTCATTTATGAATATAATTGATAGTCCTAATGATGCAGGGATTGATGTAATAAGTGAAATGAAACTTATAGTAAATCCTCAGTTTGCTGATTTAATCTTCGATGATTCAATAGTCAGTTTATTTATTCCAACATTTAGATATGTAGCTATTCCTCATGATGGTGTATTTGATGTATTCGATTTTATTGATAAAAGGACTGTTAGTTCTTTGAATTTTGATGAGTTCTTTGGAGTCAGAGATGATATTCCAAGTAGTGAACGAAATGATTAGGAGTGGCCATGATGTTAAAAAAATGTTATTGATTGTTGTCCTTGCTATTACACTGGCTGGTTGTCAGTCTAACGAACCTGAAGAGATTTCTGACTCAACAGCACCGACAGTCCCCTCTGGAGTAATCGCCATAGTAACACCTGAACCTACGCCTATACCACAAGAAAATGCTCTAAAGGGTTATTTATTTACAGAAGAGACAGGCTTGCTTTTTATTAGCTGGACCGAACAGGATCAAGAGTTAAACGGTACGATGCAGCGGACATCAAAAAGTAAAGAGAAAATCGAAACGGAATCGTATCCCTTTACAGGGGTGGTTAGTGACAAAAACATCAGTCTGAATTTTCAAGGGGGGATTTTCAACAGTCTAAACGGGACAACGATATCTGGCACTTTGATAAGGGTTCGTTAACTCTGTACTTTCCAAGTCAAAAAGACGGGAGTTTGTTGCCTGCTTCGTTCACTTCTGCAACAGTTGATGATTATAACCAGGCTGTGAGTATCATACGAAACGAAATAAAGCAGAGCAAAGCCTTGGCGGCAAAACAGAAGGAAGCTGAAGAGCACGAACTTGCTAATAAAAAACAACAAATTGCTGTGGAACATGCGAATCAACGCTTATCCGAAGCTATTCAACTATTAATAAAAAATATGGAATCCAATAAGAATATTGCCAAGGAATTTGAGGCCGTATTTCAGAGTTATGAACAGCACTGGGGAGAAATGAAAAAGCATAAGCAGGATCTCCTCAACGCAGCTAAAGTTACGCCGCTCAATTTTGATCAGCTTTATATTGTTCAGGACAAGATCTACATCCTTGGAAATGATGAATATCAAATTCAGAATGATGCTTATCAAATTGGAAATGTGGAATATGACTTTAATAATTATTTGGATGCTTTGAAGAGCCAAGAAGAGGGAATTAGGGTGGGTTGGGAGCAGCTTCAAACAGCAGCAGCCCAAAATAGCTTAGGGACTCCGCTACCTAAATACACAGAGGTTGAGGTGAAAGGGTATCTAGAGGATGTAGAACAAGAACTGACTGAGGTAGAATCCACTTTGCTGGCTAAAAAGAAATCAGCTAGTGTGTATGATGATAAAGCGAAGGGCTTGCTTCAAGAGATGACGGACTATGTGGATGGGTTAGTCGCTATGGAGGATGAATAGCTAGGATAAATTGGAGGGTGAAGCGTGCTTACGATTGAAGAGAATATGGCTCGTAGGAAGAAAGAAGATCAGATAAATGAATTCAGTTTAAAAGATCGAACCGCTAACATGAAAATATGTGTCGATTATGTATTTGAGTATTCTAATCAGTACCTCGACATCACGAAAATGGACGAACAAACCGTATTAAATGATGAGCGTCTGTTCAAGAGTGGTTAGTGCAAATTTATGATGATCATAACAAGCAAATCGATCGTTCGATAGGACGCTTACTGAAAAAAGATGATGAAAGAATGTTATATCCATACGCAGATAAGTTGAAATGTTTTCAGGACGATAGGAAAAGAAAGCCTAGACATCCTCGTGATTATTCTGAAAGCTGGTCTTTAGTTGATTATGATTTTATGTATTTATAGCAAATAAGGTGGAGGCATTAAATTTGAGTATACCTAATATTCCTATAGAAACTGTAAGTCGTATTTTAGAACGGAATTTAAGCAAAATTGAGAAAATGGAGTCAAATGTAAAGATAGGAAGGATGATCAGTTCTGTAACTATTCTTCCATTGATAATAGGTCTACTTAGTCTAGGAGCTTATTATACTTACAATGTATCAGGAGTTCAGTATACTCCTTGGCTATTTATTATTTTGCTGATTCCATTATTACTATTTATTTTCTTTTCATATAGAAAAAATCGTAAGCTGACAATGATTAGCCTCGCTATTTTTATTATGTTGCTTTTTTTCACCTCAGCAGTGAATGCCATTAGGGTTTTCAATTTAATATTTCCTTTTAACATAAAAACAGTCGATCCATCACTTCCTGGTTTCTTATGTTTGCTCATAGGTTTTTGCGGTATTTCATGTGTGCTTTTGTGGATTATTGTTCAATTTACGGTTGATTTAATACAATCAAGATTCTTTAAGAAGGTTGTTTTAGAGATTCAGTTGGTGGGAGAAATACCTCAATTATATAAATTAATAAATATTACGCATCGTGGAGATTATATTGTTAATTCTATTAGTAATAAAAATTATCAAACGAGGGAGTCTCTGCTCAATCGAAAGAACATAATGAAAATAACATACATAAGCGAGATAGAGGATACTGATAAATAGTAGAGATTTAAAACGACCTTCGTACATTGAGCAAAGGTCGTTTTAACAATTCTTATTGAAATTAAATAAATAACACTCATACTAACTTAATTGGCATTCAATCCGAATGCGCGTGATCCTAATTTTTGTTTATAAATATTTTCAAATGCAAATATTTGTACAGGTGTCATAGATCTCGGTAAAGTATGTAAAATAGAAAATTTAAAAGATTTGTATCGTTCAGGGTCATCTTTCAATAGCTGAATTAAGCGAAGATTGTTTCCATGTAAAGTCTCTACATAGCTTTTCCATCTTCCTAAGATACCATATTGTCCACTAGCTGACCCGACATATTGATTTCCTGTTTCTGAATCTAAAATAAGATATACTCCCGCAACAGAGGAGAGCATAGTGTGCCATATCCGATGTGGATCGGGGTAGAGGATGATTTTACTTAATTCATCAAATGATAAATAAATCTCTACAAAACCTGGAAATTCTTTTGTATAACCAGTGGGTAAAATTTCTACGACAGGCTTTGGGCGATCTTTAACTAACCATTGGTGCCAGCTTCGGTTTGACGGTCCCCAGTCTATTACCAAGCGTTCAATTAAATCGTTTAGCAAATCAAGTGTTTTGAACTCATAATGAAAGAGGGGCTGGCTTAAAATATCCATATACGGATATCCAGAGGGGACTTTTGTGATAGCTAAATCAAAGATTGAATTACTCAATTTTTCGTAAGCGCCGATAAAGATTGCTTTACCTCTTTCATCGCCCAAAAAGGAGAAGATATAATTGCAGTCTCGAAAAATATCATTACTTTGAACACTTTGATAAAAATCAAGCATTCCAATTTTATATAGAAGTTTAGTATCATAATTTGAGTCTTGATGGCGTACTAATTTTATTTTCTTGTTGGATATATCGAATCCGCGCATTTTAATCAATTCATTAAGATTCATCTTCGTCCCCCTTAATTCAGAATGTGAATTGTATTAATAGCAATTTACCTAATCATTTTAACAGTAATATACAAGCATTGACATGAGATATTAACAATGTAATGAGCATAGCACAAAGCGGATCATTCATAGGTGAATGTCCGCTTTATCTGTATATATTTATTTTTATGGCGCATTTGTCCTAAAAGGACAAATGCGCCGATTGATTATGGACTCAAGATTATGCCTGAATTTAAGGCGGTATTAATCTTTACTTCTAGAATGATTATCAAATTCAAAATTGAACTTTATTCGAAACAAAAAACTCAGGTTTTTATTGAAAAGCATAACGATGATCGTAATGATCAACAGAACTTTACTTCCTATAATAATCATGTATATCCTCTCCTTATAAAAGAGGCCATGAATCAATGCGGCGTATTTCAATTATATGCCCAACGGAGTTAAGTATGTACGATTATGAACGCATATATCGAATAATTCAAATTTAATAAGTATGAAATTGGGATAATTGACCATAATGATAATGAGGTGATCGTTATGTTTAAATTGTTGTTTAAACCTCTTATCCACATGGAAGAAAGTTTGTCCAGCTATGTCTACCGAATTGCTGCCTCTAATGGTTGTTCAGTAACTCAAGATTTCTTAAGTCTCTTTTCAAGTAATATGAGGAACTGTGATAACAATATCTTCTCTTTAAAATCCATCCAAGCCATTGTTGCTTCGTCAGATCAACCGCATCAACTCATCGAAAATATGTCGCTGTATTTATACCAAACAAGAAATATGGAAAAGGGTCTGCTGCTTAAGAATGGCATTAAATACTGCCCTGACTGCTTAAAAGAGGGGAAGTACCACAGATATCACTGGTGTTTTCATCCAGTTACCGTTTGCCTAAAACATCACTGCTATTTACTTGATGAATGCCCAAGTTGTAAACGAAAAATAAGCATGAGATCGTTTATGGAAACCCATTCATGCCCTAATTGTAATCAATCGTTTTTGAAAGTGAAATCAGAGGAGGTTACCGAAAATCAAATCCTTTTTCAATCACAAGTATACATTCAACAATTGTTAGTTTCTGAACAAAGTAAGGATGGACCAGCTTCAGGAGTACCCTTTACTGATGCAATGCAAATTGCTTCGTACAGTTTTTACTTGTTAGAAGGTCTCAAAAGTTTTGTTCATGAAGATTCGTTGATTCATATTTTTACGAATAAAATAGGAACATCATTTCAGAATAAAGTAAACAGTCTGGTTTATACCAATGTGTACTGGATGTATCAAAACTTCCCAGCAAATTTTCACCGCGTATTATCACGTTTCAAAGAAAAACCATCAGCCACTATGTATGAGCAAAAGAAAATGTTTGAAAAATTGTTTGTGCAGAAAGATCGTTCAAAGATTCAAAGTGCATATACCGATTTTTGGATTCAAGAAGCAGATGCTGGCAACATCAGACGTGACTTCTCCGTATTTAAGCAAGAAAAGGCCCTTCTAAAAAAACGAGGTTATGCTTCAAAAGAAGAAGTGAAAAAAAGTACAAGTTTAACATATCAAGCAGTCGAAAGAATATTGCAAATGGTTGATTATAAAACAATTGAAAAAGGCAGAATCACTCGGAAAAGAATTAATGTAAATGATTTCCGAAAAAAAGTAAAGGAAAAAGCCCAGCAAGTCAGCAGAGATGAGGCAGCCAAACAGTTAGGCTTACAGCGTGATACCGTATCCAAATTAGTCAGGGAAGGTGTTTTGCACGCAGACTTTTCTTTCGACAAAAGTGGCCTGATTAAAAGGAAGCAGATTGAAGAAATTATTGGCTTATGCCAAAAGGCTTGGATAAAAAACACAGAAGGAAAACTTTCGCTACATGCTGCCATAACTAAGTATTCAGTGACTGGATTTTCAATAAAATATATTATTCGCTTTATAAAGGAAGGGGAATTAATTCCTTATACTAAAGTTAAAAATCCAAACCTGAGTAATCTTCATTTCGATGTCCAAGATATTCAAGCATGTGTAGAGATCATCAAGAATGAAAGTCGTCAGACCCGTGGTTACTATTTATCAGACGTAATAGAGATCTTGGGGGTAGGTGAAAAAACAATGCATTTATTTATGAAGGCACGGGTACTCGAACCTTCGAAGGTATTGGTACTTAAGAATGGAAGAAAACAGTATTTGTTTGAGAAGAAAATGGTCGATGAATTTAAAAGAAGGTTCATTCCCATCGAACAAGCTGCTCAACAATTTCAAATATCGACATATAAACTTCGCAAGTGGGTCAGTGAGGGGACATTGAACGATGTAGCCAAAGATCTCTCACGAACATGTCTCTTAGATGTTCACCAAATTAAGAAGATGCGTGCGTATATGAAAGAAAATAAGTAATCTATCAATCCCCCTGTTATTCCCAAAGAAAATTTTAGAAGTTTTGTATATTCTGAAAATCTCGGGACATTGTTAATAATAGAGGTGATTATATGACATTGTTTAAACCAAAGCCTTTACCTGAAGAAAGCTTATATAGCTATTTGTATCGATTTGCAAAGGGAAACAATATTGACAGTTTAGCATTGCTTGCTGGTGGAGAAATCATAAGTAACTTAAATTACGTAATTGATAACAAACAATTTAGGGAAATTAAAGACATCGTAGAAGATGAACATATGTTTGAGAGTATGCTCTTGAACAAGTATAACTTTAACTTTTTGAGATTTGAAAAAAATGCTCAAAGTAAAAAGGTTAGAGATTATTACCTTAATAACACCACCAGGTTTTGCCCTGTTTGTTTGGAAGAAAAAAATTATCATCGCATGTTTTGGGATGTTCGCATCATTACTACATGTTCGAAACATAAGCGTTATTTAATTGATAAATGCTCTAAATGCCATTCAAAGGTAAAAATAAAGGATTTACTCTCTGGAACATGTGAATGTGGTAAAGCGTATCAAATGATAGAAGCAACTCATGTAGAAACCGAAGTCATGCGGTCACAAGAAATAATATTTCATTCATTGATATCAAATACACCAATAAAAACTGCACATGGTGAATCATATAAATCAGATGACTTCTTTTCTTTATTTCATTCAATTTGCTGGTTACTTGATGGTGTGGCGGGGAGTAAGAACAATAACGCAAAATTATTATATGGATATCAGGCAAATAATACTGATGTTATAACCAACCTTTCGGAGCTGACCACCTATGTATTTTCAATTATTGATTCATTGAATTTGGAGAAGTTATTTTCTATCTATGATCATTTAAGAATAACAAACTCACGTTTGAAAAATAAACAAATGCGGACCATCTTAAATTTAGATTCAAAGATAAAAAAACATTATTTACATTATTTATTTAACATTAGACAAGACCTTTTTTCATATCCTTTCCAGTTATTTTCGAAAGAGGAGCTTGAGAATTGTGATTTTCGATATTTAACTTTAAATGAAGCGGCTAAATATTTGGGACATTCGTATGAATATATTAAGCAATTATCGAATTCAGGCAAGCTGCCACATGAATACAGAATTTATCGTGAGAAAAAAGTTGTAGTTTTTAGAATTAGTACTTTACGTCTTTGGAAAGAGCAAATTGAATCATTATTAACTATTGAAGATTTAAAGGAACATCTAGGCTTAGGTAGAGATGTAATCCTAAAACTGATTCAAAAAAAATTGTTAACCCCATTTTTATTAACTGGTAAGACACCTGTTTATCTTTTTGAAAAGAGAGAAGTTGAAGAACTTGTTGCGAAGCTGAAAAATAATAATTCCACAGTTGCATCAATGGATAAAAATTTGGTATCGGTTTTCCAAGCATATTCAGAATTCAAGGCTAGCGTGTCGGAAATTATTTCTGTAATTATTGATAATAATTTGGCAACGTACACTAATTCTAAAGAAGAATGTTCATTCAAAAATATTTATACAAGTAGAAATGATCTTAATAATCATTTACTAAACACCCCTTTCGCAAATCAAACCCATACATATCCAAGAAAGGGGATGATAAAAATATGAAAAGAATCATGATTGACGTAGGTACTCATCAAAAGATGCGATACAAGATCATTCGTAAGTCGTATACACCTGATCAAGAAAGTGAATGCGTATATACTGCACTTGCAGAAGCTTTCAATGTCGAACGTGAGTTTACCTCGGATGAAATTCTGGAATTGTTAAACACGATGGATTCTAGTCGTTTAATACTTCTTAGTAAAAATGACAAGACAGTTGATGAAGAGATCGAAATTAATGATTATGAGTCCATGACTGAGAATGAGAAAGCAGCAGCAGAAAAAAGACTGAAGTGTATCGAACCATTATTAGAAAACGATCCTAATGAACCTAGCTTTCCAAAGCGGGTGAACCAACGGGTGGCAGAATTGAAAAATCAAGGAATCAAAACTTCGCGAACTCGGTTGTATCATTGGCTTAAGGAATACGTTGACAGTGAAAACGATATTCGAAGCCTTATTGATGATAATAACAAAAAAGGGCCTCAAGAGAGACTTATATGTGAAGAAGTTAGGAACGTAACAACTGATATTTTGAAAAAATATTATTTAGTAAAAGAAAAAAGAAGTATACCAAATATTCATAAATTAATCTTAGCAAAACTCCATCATATTAACGAGGTAAAAGTGGTGAACGGAGAACCAGTATTAAAAATGCCTAGTTTAAGAACACTGTATCGTGTGGTTTCGGAAATAAGTAAATATGAAATTGCAAAGAAGCAATATGGAAAACTATATGTACAAACTAAAATGGGATACTTCGGTGTGATGGAGAAGCCTACGAGACCACTGGAAATCGTACAAATGGATTCAACTCCAATTGATGTAATTCTTGTTGATGATGAAACGAGATTACCCTTACCAAGGGCTCATTTAACTGTTGCTGTGGATATGAAAACTCGTTATGTCGTTGGTGTAAATATTGGAATGGATTCTCCTGGGTATGTGACGACCATGCTGACACTTAGAAATACAATTTGTAAAAAAAATATAAAGGAAAAATATCCGTACCTGAAAAATGATTGGTTGGCGAATGGACTGCCAGAAACTATTCTTCTGGACAACGGTAAAGAATTTAGAAATAAGAGCTTGAGATTGGCCTGCGATCAACTGGGTATTAAGTATCGATACTGTAAGACCAAACATCCCTATTCGAAGGGTATAGTGGAGCGCTTTCTTCAAACTGCTAATTATCAGACTGCTCATCAAATTCCAGGAACCACATTTTCTAACACAAAAATTAGAAATGATAAGGAATACGATTCTGATAAAAAAGCAGTCATGGGATTAAATACCTTTATGAAAATATTTTTTGAGTGGCTGTTGGATGTTTACTCCATCCGATTTCATGAAGGCATTGAAAACTTTCCCCTAGAATTATGGAAAGAAGGGGTTAAAAAAGATCCGCCGCAGCAATACAAGGATATGTTTGAGTTAAGTATCATCCTATTTCCCTATAAAAAAAGAACTGTACAAAATCATGGAATACAATTTCGTAGATTGAAATATTATTCGCCTGAATTATGGAATTTGAAATTAGAACGGTTGCGACTGGGACTTGACAATGAAGTAATTATTAAATATGACCCAGATGATATTTCGAAAATTTATGTTCTTGATGATACTAATGTTTCGAAAAAGTATCTTACGGTTTTATGTTTAGATCAAGAATATTCAAAGGGTTTGAGTTTAGCTGTACATTTAACTATTCGTGATGAAATCAAAAATATTAGACGCCAAGAAGATGTGTTAACGCAATCACTGGCAATAGAGAATGTGATCGACTATATTGAGGCGGATCAGAAAAAACATAAAAAAATAAAACGAGATCAAGCCAAGGCCACTACGAAAGGTTCCAATGCAACTTCTAAAAAGACTCAAAAAGAAGTTCTTGAGGATAAAGTCAAAGCGAATCAAGAAAGAATGAACCATGTTAACGGAAATCTTGTATATGATGATAATGAGGATTGGGGGGATGCTTATTATGATACCAGTGGTGAGTGAAACGTTTGCAGATCGAATGAAGCTTATCGAAAATATCGTCATCCCATACCCTAAGTTTAACGGAGTTTTATGTAAAATTAAGGAGTGTCATGAAAAATCGGTAATCCTTAAAGTGCCACCTTCCTTGCTAATTACGGGTGAAGTGGGATCAGGAAAAACCTATATTTTTGAGCGATATCTTAAGCAAAACTATAAAGAATGGGAAGAAGAGGGGGACGATGGGATTCGATTTAAAAAAAACATATTGGCGGTAACATTAACGCATGCGGTTACACATGGCGAGCTTATTGTTCAGCTTCTCAGCCATTTAGGCGCCATTAAACCAGAACACGGTCGCAATAATGCAGAGCGATTAACACGATTAGTTCAACTGATCAAAGTGACAGGAATTGAATTTATTATGATTGATGAATTTCACAATATCATCGATCGGGACAAGAAGAAAACACTCTTCAAAGTCTCCGAAACATTTAAGGACATTATTAATTTGACAGGCGTTGCATTTGTATTTTTTGGTTTGGATGATCCACGAAATCCAGAACTGAATTCGACCGTAATCTTGGAGAATAGCATCCAACTCAAAAAGCGTGTTCCTGATCACGTAAAGTTAGAGCGTTTTAAATTTGATACAGGTAAACAGCAGGAAAATTTCATACGTTTATTACATGAATTCGATCAACTTCTCCCCTTTGTAAAATTGTCTGGTCTTAGCGAATCGAATACGGCGAGTAGAATATTCCAGGCAACAGATGGTTTAATTTATTCGATCAAGAAATTAATTGAAGACGCTGCTTGGATTGCTATGAAGAAACACGAGAACTGTATTGAACTTGAGCACTTTGCCAAAGCTTTTGCTCAGAACAAGTTCATCAATGAAGATTATAAGGGATATGCTAAGACGAATCCGTTTTTGGAGTAGTTGCAGCGAAAGCGATGAACGGGGGCATTCAAACCCTCGTTTTTTTTGTTATATTTCAATCTAGGATTCAAATTTTCATGGTGCTTGTGGATAACTTATTTCAAATTTTAAGTTATCCTGTTTTTGATGACAAAAAGGCTGTTTATCCCGTTTTTGGTGTCACATCCGTCTCGTTATATGTGGCAAAAAGGGGCCTATTTAGGTTGTTTTGTCCCGTTTTTGTTGGCACATCACAAAAACTAAAAATGTAACTATGCATAGCTACTAAAAGCAAGCGATCATCGAGAGGAAGTGTTAACCTTTAATCTCAATGGATCGCTTGTTTTTTTTCAAAAATTATAGATAATCATTGAGAGGTTTTAACTATATGAGTTTGATAATTAGTGTAATTCAAAAGGGAAGTATAATTGTAGATACTAATTTTTTGGAGGAGCAGGTACCCGCACCACATAATAATTTGTTTGGTTTCGAATCATGCAGAAAAACTCTCTGGGGAAATGATATAATTAGTGAACTCGGATGTGAGTTAATATATTCTTTAAAGAATACGAATATTTTTGCATTTGATGAAGGAATAGAAAAACTGGAAAGTGAATTCCTTATTTTGCTTGATAATTTAGATACTATAGAACTACATACAGACTATGATAAAGAATTTATTGAATTTGGGGTAAGAAATGCTTTGGAAATGATAAAGGTAGTACTTAAAGAAAAAGATAAGGTTGGAATTGCGATTTGGTAAGTCACAACGTATTTACGCGGTGTGTCTGGTCTGTGAATTCTGTGTTCTGACTAAGCTTTTTAACACAAAAACACGCGTACTTGTCTAACACAGGTACGCGTGTTTTTGATATTCCACTATGGTAGGTATTATTTTTACATATCTAAATTTTTGAATGCGTAAGGCAATAAATCCCTTAAACTCAGCTCTAAGATTTCTTTTTTCTCATTGGTTAAATAGACAGGCATGTCGGGCAAACAGAATTCCGATAATACTTGTCTGCAGATACTGCATGGCGGCAGAAAATCCATTGTGTCACCTGCTACAGCTATAGCCTGAAAATCACCTTTAGTATAGCCCTTTGTAATAGCTGTGAAGATTGCTGTTCTCTCTGCACAATTAGTAGCACCAAAAGATACATTTTCTACGTTTACTCCATTAATAACATTTCCATCTTTAAGTAATAAGGCTGCTCCAACTAGAAATTTAGAATAAGGGGCATAAGCAGCTTTCTTTGTGTTACGTGCGCTTTCCATTAATTCTTCTTTATTCATAATACTCACCCTTTTTAAATAAGAATGAACCTTTCGGTCCCCTTATCGCCAACTTTAAGGTTGGCAGGACTTCTAATATTATAGTCAGACCAAATGGTTGTCAACATTAAAATCTAGAAGCTCCGTCTCCATGATGTACTACTCGATAAGTACCAATAGGGAATCATAGCTTTAAAATATAACTAGATATAGTAAATATAAGTTATACATATTAAGCCTGCCATGGTAGCCTTAACTTAAAAGAGACGTGTAGAGGAGTTTTTTAATTTGGGAGCGGCAGGGAGTACATTTAAACAAAAAATATTAAGCAAGAAACCTGGTATTTTAACATATGGGATGACACCACCGAAGGCAAGCCATTCACCAGAAAAGATATCAGAAATTGCACAGAAACAGGTTGAAAGACTTCAAAACGTTGATTTAGATGCTTTAATTCTTTACGACGTCCAGGAGGAAGCAGAAAGAGTTGATCATGAAAGACCTTACCCCTATTTACCAACGATTGATCCGGCTATCTATGGTGATAAATATCTAAGACAAGTGGAGGTCCCGAAAATAATTTATCGGTGCGTCGGTAATGATACAAGAGCTTCGTTCGCGGATTGGATTAAGACTGACGAAAGTGAAGACAGATTTTCCGTGTATGTGGGCGCTTCGTCAAGTAAGCAGGAGGTGAAATTGAATTTACCAGATGCTTATAAACTAAGCAAACAGTTAAATAGTAATTTGAATTTTGGAGGAGTTGTCATTCCTGAAAGACATATAAAAAAGAATGATGAGCATATACGGGTTGTCGAAAAGATTAACAATGGATGCAACTTTTTTATCACTCAGGCAACTTATAATGTAGAGGCATCAAAGAATTTATTGTCTGATTTATATTATTACTATACAAATAAGGGTTTTGAAATGGTTCCTATTTTATTTAATCTTGCACCATGTGGCACAGCGAAAACATTACAATTTATGAAATGGTTGGGGATCAGTATCCCGGGATGGTTAGAAAACGAGTTGAAATACTCGAACGACATTTTGGATAAATCCATTCAGCTATCTCAAAAAATATTTGAAGAACTATTTGAGTTCGGGCTGGAGAAGGGAATTCCAATTGGATGCAGCATTGAAAGTGTTTCAACAACTAAGTTGGAAATTGAAGCATCCATTCAGCTTGCTAAAGATGTAAAGGCATTTCTAGATAAAAAGCTGTTGAGTCCAGAGAGTAGATGATTTATTGTTTTAAGGAAATTAGAAATATTAACGTTATCGCATTGAATAAACTACTAGTGAAGAGCTTACGAAGGGTTTTTAACTATTCATTGAGCCGGTAATCCTTTCTGTTAAGGGTTACCGGTTTTTTATAAGTTAATAGGACATAATCATCATCTCAATAGCTAGTCTAGTGCCTTTCTTGCATTATTGTACTGTCGGTGGTGAGAGATTCTGTACAAGCTACTAGATTTCGGCTACGATTCTTATATAACAGACTGACTGAATGGATGGTAGAAATATGTATTATAAACTGTCAGAAGCATCACCAATCACCATCGGACTGCTAGCACATGTTGATGCCGGCAAAACCACCTTCGCAGAGCAGCTCCTATACCATGCTTCCGGAATTAAGACTCGGGGGAGAGTCGATCATCAGGATGCCTTTTTGGATAGTCATGAGATGGAGCGGGCACGGGGCATAACGATTTTTGCTGACCAGGCGGTGATGAAATATAACGAACAATCGTATCAGCTCATTGACACACCGGGGCATGTCGATTTTTCAGCTGAGATGGAGCGCGCTTTACAGGTCATGGATTATGCGGTAGTCATCTTAAGTGCTGTGGAGGGCATTGAAGGGCATACCGAGACGGTCTGGCAATTGCTACAGGAATATGGCATACCCACTTTTATATTTATTAACAAAATAGATCGTACCGGTGCTGACGTCCAGCGTGTACTAAAAGCGTTAAGGCAGCAATTTTCGCCGGATATGTTGTATTTGGCAAAAGGTCTAGAACAGAGCATGCTGCCTGAAGAGGTCATTACCGCCGTTGCTGAGCGAGATGAAGCCTTGATGGAGGCATATCTCGAAGACAACATTTATCCTGAGCAGGTATTGGCTACGCTGAAACAAATGGTTAAAGAACGGGTGGTTTTTCCCGTTATGAGTGGAGCAGCTCTATTGGATCAGGGGATTGCGGAATGGATGCAGACGATGCAACTACTAATGGAATCGACTTATGAAGTTAACGCAGTGTTCGGGGCACGAGTATATAAGGTGCGTCATGAACTGCAAGGCACGCGACTGACTTTTATGAAGATATTAGCTGGAAAGTTACGGGTACGGGAGGATCTCTGCTATAGCACTTCAGAACATGAGGAGTTAAGCCAGAAAATCACTTCTATTCGTATCTATCATGGGGGGAAATATACTTCATGCGATGAAGCCACCGCGGGACAGCTTGTTGCCGTTACGGGCCTAACCGATGCAGTCATTGGACTGGGTATAGGTAATCATTCAGATCAAGTAGAATCCCGTCTTGTGTCAGCGTTGAAATCCAAAGTTGTATTCAATTTGGGGATATCATCCAGAGAAGTGCTGCGCTATTTCATGATCCTGCAAGCCGAAGACCCTACGCTGCAAGTGACATGGGAGGACAAGCTGGAGGAGATTCATGTTCATGTGATGGGAATGATCCAGTTAGAGGTACTTCAGCAGGTGGTGTTAGACCGTTTCCAGCTCAAGGTATCGTTCTCCAAGCCAGAGATATTATACAAAGAGACGATCGCAGACATTGTGATTGGTTGTGGGCATTTCGAACCTCTAAAGCATTATGCAGAGGTGCATCTCCGGCTTGCGCCTGCGAAACGTGGTGAGGGAATTACCTATCGCAGTACATGCCATGTTGAGCAGCTCAGCACAGGGTATCAGCATCTCGTCGGTCAGCATTTACTTGAAAAGGACCATCGTGGAGTTCTTACCGGCTCTCCCGTCACCGATCTGTATATAACGCTTTTAACCGGGGCAGCGCATCAGAAGCATACGCATGGCGGTGACTTTCGGGAGGCGACACTGCGGGCACTGCGGCAGGGATTGGAGCAAGCAAACAAGATTCTACTGGAACCCTATTATCAATTCAAAATCAAAGTCGATGCGGAGCTTATCGGACGCGTAATGTCTGATATACAGCTGGCCCATGGTGAATTTGACCCGCCAGAAATGCTAGGTGAATCGATGTTTATTCAGGGACGTGCGCCTGTCGCGACGTTCATGCATTATGCAGTAGAGCTTGCTTCATTCACGAAGGGAAAGGGAGCAATCTCGATGAAGTTAGGCGGTTATCAGCCATGTCATAACCCAGAACAGGTCATCGCAAGGATTGGATACGACCGCAGCGCTGATCCTGAGTACACCTCCAGCTCTATGTTCTGTGCAAAGGGAGCGGGATATAGCGTTCCTTGGGATGAAGCGCCTTCGTATATGCATTTGGAGATTCAGGAATAGGAGTGAGAAAGCAGTCTAGGAATTATCCTTCATCCCAATATTTCTTTGTCCCCATTCAACAACGGATTCAATTAAAGGCACTAATTCTTTTCCAGATGAAGTCAGAGAATACTCAACTCTTGGTGGCACTTCGTTATACTGCTCCCGATGAATGATTCCATATTCTATAAGATCCCTCAGTGCGTTGGTTAAGGTAGTCCCTGTTATTCCATGCAGTCTTCTTTTTAACTCGTTATAGCGTATGTTGTCGTTCTCACTAAGAATGGCTAGGATCGGGAGGTTCCATTTTCCGCTGATTACATGGAATGCGAAGGTTGCAGGACATAATTGATCAAGTCTAAATTCGTATTTCATACATAACTCCTCTCCAATAGTATTATTAAAGATACTTAGTATTAAAAATAAACGTACTTGTTTGAATTTGTACTGGTATTATAATACTTCCATACAAAGAACTTCTACAAGAGGGCACTTTCTTTGATTCTCCAGCGAAAGGTGATTGATATATGAATAATTCAAATATGATGTGTGACCTTAAAACCGGTGTCTGTGGGCCAGGGGATGAAGAGCAAATGGAAATGATCGACTTTAATCTACAGTCCCCCAAAATCACACTTTACTATGCAACAGATCCGATCTGTTCCCACTGTTGGGCGCTTGAGCCGGTACTTAATCGTTTTATTCTGCAGTATGGTCAATATTTTAACGTGAAGACGATTATGGGTGGTTTGCTTTCTAGCTGGCATGGTTTTGCAGATGTCTCCAATGGCATTCAACAGCCTTCAGATGTTGCGGAGCATTGGAGAGAAGTTGGTTTACATTCACGTATGCCTATCGATGGTTCTTTGTGGAAAAACAATCCGATTCTTTCTTCGTATCCGCCATCTAGAGTATACAAGGTTATACAAAATATATATCCGGGTAAAGAAAATGAGTTTTTGCGTCAGGCAAGAGAAGCTGTATTCGCCTTTAATCAGAATATTGGAGAGGAGAAAACATTAGTTGATATAGTCAACAACATTGGGCTAAATGGCGAAGAAATAGTGGCGGATGCTGCTCTTGGATCGGCACAAGATTTGTTAGAGCAGGATTTTGAGTTAGCAGGCAGACTTGGTGTACGTGGATTTCCAACCATTATCATGGTGAATGAAGAAAATAAAGGTGTTAAAATTGTGGGGGCACGATCATTAGAAGCCTATGTCGAAGGACTTCAACAAGTTTACAATGGAGATGTAAAAGCTGAAAATGTTCCATCTCTCTCTGAACTTATCAAAGAAGGAAACATTTTGTTCTATAAGGAAATTGAAGTGTTGTATGATATTGAATCTGGTGATATGGAGTCATTTATAGCCACGGATATGATAGAGGGATCATACAGTATTAAGCATATTTTAGGTGAATCATACGTTGTATCTTGATTATAATGAAAGAAGCCAGTAAGCCAAAGGTTACTTTGGAATTACTGGCTTCTTTGGCATTCGAGAGGGTGGATTTGAGATTGCGAGTGCCAAACCGAAAAATAAGCTATTACAACATAAAAAATAGAATTTGATAAACCAAATAGGAGGATAAAATAATGGAAAATGATAAATAAAATAACGGAATTATATTGGGAAGCACCCGTCAACAAGCTAATGGGAAGGTATTCGAGATTTCTTCCGGTAATTCTGAGGCGTCAATCCAGTCTCATTACGAAAAACTGATGAAAAATAGCTCGCACTTTGAAATCCGCAGTTCATTGCAATTTCACTAATCGATCGATTAGTTCCCATCAGCATCTCGGAGCTCTTTTGAATACGATATCGCATCAGATAAGTATTAGGCGTTTGGCCAATGTACGTGCCAAACAACTCGCAACATTTGCTCCTGCAAACAGACCCAGCGGTAGCGATGTCATTCAGGGTCACTTTAAGGTCAAAATGATGATGAATAAATCCCGTCATTTTCCAAACGGCAATCCATGACTGGTCATCATTTATCTGCCCAGGAACCCTCTGTATATGATCTCCGACGTCTGCACAAAGTGAAGTAGCCAGTGAAAGAAGACGTAGTGGCTTGCAAGGAGTGCTGTTCATTTCTTCATAAATCCGATGTAAGGAATGCAGGATTTCCTTTCCCCACGTGCTTTGTGGAGTAATCATAATATAGTCTTCAGTATTAGAACCGAATTTCTCATCCCAATATACTTTGCCTACATGTGTGCTTATTCCGAGTAGTGAAGGATGGACAGCAACGACTATGAATGTACAATCCAATTTTTTAGTGGAAAAACCGTAATGCATACGCTTGCTATTAACGAATATTCCGTTACCACGTTCAATCAGCACAATTTCTCCGTTTACAAAATACTCCATCTTCCCATCTAGCACTAAAATAAATTCCAGGTCCGGATGCCAATGGCATGCTGCTGCATATTTATCGAAATGATTCAGTGCTCCTTTTCGTACGTATAGCGGAAAATCAGGAAGATTATAATTTAGTTCTTCCGATAAATCGGAGAATACTTCCAGTTCTACACTCACAATCACATCTCCCTCAAACAAAATACGATTTTAATAGAATTATATTTGATTTCGGTGGATAGGACTATATAGAAAATATACAATTTTGATATTGCTCGACAATAACACAAAATCCAATAGATTTTATAAGGAGCCAGAAACATGACAATGAGAGAACGTATTGCCTCCGGGAAACTATTTACTGATTACTGTGAAGGACTGCCTGAAGACAGAGTACAGGCAAAAAGAAAAATGCATGCCTTTAATTTAACAACGCCAGATGATCTAGATAAGCGTACACAACTCATGCAAGAGATATTTGGAAGAGAAACGAAGGCGTGGATCGAACCACCCTTTTATTTTTGCTATGGTACAAACATTGAGATTGGTGATGGAACGTACATTAATTTTAATTGTAACTTTGTGGACGACACTAAAATTATTATCGGAAAAAATGTTATGTTCGGTCCATCTGTAACGATTGCTACAGTGGGACATCCAATCCATCCAGATTACAGAGGATATATGTATGCTGATCCGGTGAAAATTGAGAATAATTGTTGGATCGGGGCGAATGTTACAATTTGTCCTGGGGTCACGATTGGAGAAAATACCGTTATTGGTGCCGGCAGTGTTGTGACAAAAGATATTCCGGCTAACTCCATTGCAGTGGGCAATCCATGCAGGGTGATGCGTACCATTAATGAACATGACCTAAAATACTATTACAAGGACAAAGAGATCACTAAAGAAGATCTGGATGAAGAAGCACACTTGAGATGAGAGATAAGCAATTCAATCGCCAATTGCTAAATTTGGTCATTCCGATTGCTTTACAAAACCTCATTTCATCGTTAGCCGTGACAATAGATATATTCATGTTAGGTTTTGTAAACCAGTCTACAATGTCTGCCGTATCGCTGGCTGGGCAAATTACATTTGTTTTAACACTGTTTTATATGGGATTGGCTGCAGGAGTGGGGATTTTGACTGCTCAGTATTGGGGAAAGAAAGATTTGATGACCATTGAACGGGTTTTTAATATCGGATGTACGATGTCTATTATTATATCCGCTATCTTTTTTGGGATATCACTGTTGGTGCCGGATCAATTAATGAGTTTTTTCACAAATGACGACATGTTGATTCGATATGGATCGAGTTTCTTGCGAGTGATCTCGTTCTCCTATCTGATAAGCGGAATATCCCAAATGTACTTTAGTGTAATTAGAAGCATGGAAAATGCCCGTGTGAGTGCCTGGATCAGTTCTATGTGCCTTATATTGAACATTCTCTTGAATGTAATAAGTATTTTCATACTTTATCCGGGTAATTCAGAAAAGGCTATAGTGGCAGTTGCTTTCTCTACAGTTTTGGCACGTATCGTTGAATTTGGTTGCTGTATCATCCACTCGATCAAATCAAATATAAAGTTTAGGTTACCTTTACGTGACATGGTTCAGCGTAATTTGATTAAGGATTTTTTGAGGTATACACTACCTGTCCAAGGAAATTATATGGTTTGGGGATGCGCATTAACTGTGACATCTGCAATTATTGGACATGTTAATGCAGATATGGTCGCTGCAAATTCAGTTGCCTCGGTCGTCAAGAATCTGGTTATTGTATTATGTGGAGGTATTGCAAGTGGTGGTTCCGTGCTTGTTGGTAAATATCTAGGCAATGGCGAAATTGAAATGGCTAAAAAAGCTGGGAAAATATTAAATGTATATGCTATCTTGTTTGGTATCGTTGCAGGTATCACTTTGCTAATACTGAAGCCTATAGTGTTTCTGCTTGTCAATTTGGATGATCAAGCACAAATTTATTTGAGTGGAATGCTTCTTGTCTGTGCTTATTGTTGTCTTCCGAAATCGATAAACTCCACGACAATTGGAGGAATATTTGTTGCTGGAGGGGATTCTAGATTTGGCTTTTGGTGTGACACGATTGTAATGTGGGGCATCATATTACCATTAGGATATATGAGTGCGTTTGTGTGGCATCTCTCCCCTATAACGATATTTATTATCCTCAATTTAGACGAGGTTATTAAAGCCCCGATTGCCTTAATGCGTTATTTTAAATTTAAATGGCTTAACGATATTACGAGGGATTATGTTCGAAACTAAAACATATAGTGACGGAAGGGAGATTTATATGAAAATTGAACATATTGCTATGTATGTACAAGATTTAGAGAGCTGTAGACAATTTTATAGTCAATTTTTTAATGCTGAGTCAAATAGACAATATCATAATCCCAAAACGGGATTAAGAACCTATTTCCTCACGTTTGCGGGCGGCGCGAGATTGGAGATTATGAGCAGACCGGATATGGTAGAAGGAGTTCATGATCTCTTGCGGACGGGCTTAACTCATTTAGCTTTCAGCTTAGGCAGTAAGGAACAAGTCGATCTGCTAACCAAGCAATTGGCAGAAGCGGGCTTTAGAACGTTAAGTGGGCCGCGGACCACAGGTGACGGATATTATGAAAGCAGTATTTTAGGGCCGGAAAACATTCAAATTGAACTTACTGTCTAAAAACTAAAAGAGGTGAACCTTTTGACAGAAGAAGAGCGAATATTCAAAGGGATATTATACAATCCAGGTAACACAGAACTAAAGCGTATAAAGCTTCTCGCCCACAATTTGAGCAGCCAATATAGTCGAACATTTGAGGATGAGACAGAGGAGCGGGAAGCGATATTGTCACGGTTACTTGATAGCATAGGTGAGCATAGTTTTATCCAGGGTCCCATTTTTTTTCATTATGGTGTTCATACAAAAATTGGTGATCATTTTTTTGGAAACTATAACCTTACAGTCCAGGATGATGCACAGGTTACGATAGGTGATCATGTGAGTTTTGGACCTAATGTAACCATCGTTACACCTATTCACCCATTCGTTGCCTCCGAGCGCAGGCAAATGCTTGATCAAAATGGTGATGCTGCGTCTTTATGCTATGCTAAGCCTGTTAGCATTGGTAACGATGTTTGGCTCTCAGCAAATGTAACGGTATGTGGAGGTGTTACGATTGGTGATCGATGCGTAATCGGTGCAGGTAGTGTCGTGACCCAGGACATCCCAGAAAATTCTTTTGCTGCAGGTGTACCGTGTAAAGTAATCCGTAAAATAACCAATTTGGATAGCATGCGCCATAAACTGGAAATACTTTCAGATTGCGATATAATCGAGTAGAAATGTAACATCCTGAACCATAGACCAGATTTTTGATTAAATAGAGACCGCTGAAGAGGGATGTATATTATGCGGAAATCATGAATATTACGAAAAGCCCTTTTTCCTCACACTAAAATGAAAAATCACATTTTTAGATTGTTTGTAACAAGTCATGTGACAGGTTATAATTTAATGGGTATGACTAAGTAATCGTTGCTTAACGACTAATAAAGGAGTTTTAAAATGTACAGAACAGTTCAAGATTTTCTAGGAGATTGGGCAAGTGCTTCTGCAGGGACAATTCGTGTTCTTGAATCGCTTACCGATGATAAATTAGATCAGGTAATTGTGGAAGGTCACAGCTCATTGGGATGGTTAGGTTGGCATTTGGCAACCTGTCCGATGTTCTTTGGGGGTCAGGTAGGATTAACACTTACTCCAGTAGGTAATCCGAAGGAAGTTCCAGCTCAAGCGAGTGTGATTGTTGAGGCTTATAAGAACATTGCGGCTAATATTGCTTCTGAAGTAGAGAAATTAACGGACGAACAAATGGTTGAGAGTGTGCAGACCTTTGCTGGATTAACGCCTCGTGGTGCTATGCTTAGATCGCTGATTGATCATCAGACACATCATCGTGGTCAAATGACAGTTCTCTTACGTCAAGCAGGTCTTCCTGTACCAGGCGTAATTGGTCCTACTAGAGAAGAACAAGCTCAAATGAAATAATTACGGGTACTTGCCTCTGGTGATAGCTTACCGAATAGGGCTGGTATTACGAACAAAAAATCTCGTTCCCCAGACCTTTGTCTCGGAAACGAGATTTTTTGTTGCCGGATGGAGTCGTATCTATTATTGCGTAGGATTGCAGCTTCCTTTGCTGGGTTCGGTGATCACTTAGTGACCTGTTTCAATTTGTTGCATATATTCTCTGGGAGAACTCCCCGTCACTTTCTTGAAGACCTTACTGAAATAGAAGGCACTTTCATAACCAAGTTTTTGTGAAATTTCGTAAATACGCCCATCTCCTCGTGCCATCATTTCCTTGGCTGCAGTGATTTTGGTTTCCGTGATATATTCCACATAGTTGACCTTAGCGACTTTGGAGAACAGATGGCTCAAATAGTTGGGACTGAAATTAAAGACATCTGCCACTTGGTTCAGTGAAAGCTTAGTGCCGAGATTTCTTTTGATGTATTCCTGGACATTTTTGACGATTTGTTCTTTATAGCTTTGTCTTCGAGTAGAGAGAATTTCCGAGCAGCCGTCACGGAACTTAACCAACCAGCCGGCGATTTCTTCAATTGTATGCATCTGATAGATGGACCGGTAACCTTCCGGCTCATTTTCGAAGATATGCTCGACAATGTTTTCTCCATCCGCAAGAAGCGAAGTAGCCATATATAGAATATTGCAGGCAGCATCGGTAGCGGTTACCAATAAGTCAGGCCGGTCTTCGAAGATTTCGATCATTTTGGAGATGATGGTGTACAAAGCAAGGGTATCTAGTTCTTCAAAAGCACGGCGGATCTCCGAACGAGATTCGGAGAAATCAAAGAGTGAATGCTCCTGCTCAAGTGATTCACCTTCTGCAAAGAAAACAAAAGACCGTTCTTTCACGGCAATCGGCAATGCCTTTCGGGCTGCTAGATAGCTCTCCCGCAGCAAATAAGGGTCTTCGACTGCAAACCCTATGGCACCAATAATCGTTACATTGAAATAGTTATGTAGTACAGATGCCATGTCTTTAAGTTGCTTCTCAATGTCAGACATCCAGTTACGGGGATCTACTCCGGGGACAGGCAGAGCAACGGCAAAATTGCGCAAGTCCAGACTGGTTACATAGCAGGGCTTTATAGAAGCCAGTGTGTCCTTTGCCATTTGTACTGTACTTGAACATAAGGCGACCAGCTTATCCCCACGGGGTGGGACAGTATCCGGTCCTAGAATCCGGCAAGTGCATACGAGGTAGGCGGGCTCGGACAAATCTAACGCCAAATCCTCAATCTGCAGAAGGTACTGGTTCTTATTCTCGAACAGGTTGTTGAATAGACGAATGAAGAATTTATCACGCTGCGCCTGAAGATTGCTGCGGTGAACAAGTTTAGGGTAGCTTTCCATCGTCTGGTAGCTTTCAAGAAAGGAGATCGCCTTTCGAATGGATTCGGCCAGTGCTTCCGGTGTGAGTTCCAGCTTTACGAGATAATCGGTGGCCTGTACCTCTATGGCTGCGCGCGCGTATGGAAATTCTTCATAACTGGTCAACATAATGAACAATGGAAGACGACCATATTTTTGGCGTACTGAAGCGGCAACCTCCAAACCGCTTTTTATTGGCATTTTAATATCGCTGATTACAATGTCCGGGCGGAGGGTGTCAATCATTTCTTCTTCTTGGGCACCATTGTGCGCGATGCCTACAATCTCTATATGATATTGCTCCCATTTCAGCATAGACTGCAAGCCGATACAGACTAGAGCTTCGTCGTCGGCGATTAATAATTTGATCAATATGACCACATCCTTGCTAGATTTGCCAATCTACTCTTTTTGCATATAGGGTAGAAGGATTTTCATTCGGGTATATCGGCCCAACGCACTCTCAATCGAAAGACCGTAATTCTCCCCAAAGGCTAGCCGTAAACGCTCATTTACACTACGGAGTCCAACGTTCTCGAACACACCCTTAGCTTCATCCTCCGCATCACACAGAATGGTAGAGATTTGTTCTTCCTTCATGCCAATACCGTTGTCTTCAATTGTGACCAGGATATCGGCAAAACCGCTTTTCTTCACCGTGATCAGTATATCTCCTCTACCTTTGGGCTCGATGCCATGGAAGATAGCATTCTCAACCAGGGGCTGTAGCGTGAAACGGGGAATCAGGCCGGAGAGCAGTCCCTCATTCTCAATTTCCATCACCATCGAGACCGTACTGCCATACCGGTATTTTTGAATCAGAAAATAGTCATCAAGCAGGCTTAGCTCATCTTTTAACGGCATTAGCCTCCGGTTGTCTTTGGCAATGCTGCGCAGCAATCTGGAGAGTGAGGTAGTCATTTCTGCAATGCCGGTGGCATTCTGAATCGTAGCCATCCATTTGATCGAATTCAGTGTATTGTATAAAAAGTGGGGATTGATCTGACTCTGTAACATCCGGTATTCCAACTCCTGTTTCTGCTTCTCGTCTGCAAGTTGACTATCCATGAGTGCAACAATGTCCTGAGACAGTCGGTTGATCCCCCGTCCGACATCACCGAGCTCACTATTCCATTCAATATTGCGGTCCAGTAGGAAATTGCCCTGGGCAATCTTATCAATTCGCTTCTTTAATTTCTCTACCGGGAGACTGATGGTACGGGTTAAGTACAAGGTAATAATGCCGCTTAAGACGATAACCAATAAACAAACGCCGAGCATGACTAGAATCCATATATTTGTTTTGGGTGCGAACAAGTCATTAGGTAAGGTCTGAGACAGAATCACACCGCTGCGTACGGGATAAGAGACCAGGATTTGGCTTTCTTCCTCCTCCAGCTTAATCATGGACAGCTCGGTTTGTGGTCCAACAGGTTTCTCATTGGTATAGGATACCGGTTCATAAGGTTGTGTAATGGAAATTACTTTATCGCCAATGATCTGATAATGATGGTTGCCGAGCGTTAGCAGCATTCGGGAATTCTCTGGCAGGGAATAACCTTTCAGTTTGTCGGTAATTAAGGAAGTATTAGCGAGTAAATAAACCGTTCCAATCCGGGCAGCACCATCTCCGTAAATCGGTAGAATAAATGGGATTCCGTTCGTGGTGGAGAGCGGGTCCTTGATCACTTGTTCCCACTGCTCCACAGCATCTTTGTTAAGACCGGGAATTTGACCGATATTGTGAACAGTAAGTGGAATAGAAGTACTGACGGAATTATCCAACTGGAGGAACTTTCCGTTGTTACCCGTCACAATCAAGCGGCGGACATAGCTATTGGAGCGGTTGATCCGAAAATCCTCCTGCATGGCGTTAAAGACATTAACAGCATCCTTGGCACTTGCCTTTGGAGATACAAAATAATCAGTAAGTAATGTATTGGTGGACGAGTTGGTGCTGCTGGTCATCGCCAAAGAGGACAGATTAATCAAATCTTGTTCAATAATATGGGAAACCAGCTGAAGGTTGAACTCGGTCGCCTGAATGGTTGTTTTACGCTGATAATAGGTGATCAATTCATAGCTGAAAAAAGACAGCAGAGCGGCGATTAGTAGCGCGAATAGAGTCATGATGAGAATAATACGGCTTTTAATAGTGGATTTTCTTACCGTTGTGAACACTCCTCTACGAAATGCGGAAATATATAAAGCGGTTTCAAAAATATCCTTGAATAAATGCATGTGTAAAGTGAATCTTCTATTTATAATTTATAATATGCTTAACTAGTTTACCGATATCCATATTAACAACATAGCATATTCCTGCAATTCCATACAGTGGACGGCAGAGGAGCTGAGAAATTTACATGTTTTAAATAGGATTTTACAGGTTTGAAGCAAGGAGGAAAAGAAGAACAAAGAAAAGTGAATGAACTGAGTTTGAAAATACATGCCATTCTAGATGGGAAAGTCTTAAACTTTGAAATAGATCGGATGAGCCGATCAGTGTAAACAATCAGAAGGAAAAGGGGATTTTTATATGAAATTGAAAAGATTCTATGGCATGACTTTCGCCACAATACTCTCCCTAAGTGCGCTGGCCGGATGTTCCGGTAATAACAACAACGAAGGTAGTGCTGCAACAGCTGCTCCACAAAAGAGCAATTCTGCAAACGCTTCCGCTGAACCGAAACAGGATCCTGTGACCTTGAAATGGGCATTGTGGGATTGGGAAGCCACAGCATACTACCAGCCGTTGATCGAAGCCTATAAAGCTGAGCATCCGAATGTAACAATCGAATATGTCGATCTTGGTTCCACGGACTATATGACCATGCTAAGTACACAGTTGTCCGGCGGTGCCGATCTGGATGTTCTTACGATTAAGGATATTCCTGGATACTCAAACCTCGTGAAACAAAATCACTTGGAGCCGCTCAAGGGCTTTATGGGCGACAAAAGCATTGATCCATCCGTTTACGGCGGTACTGTAGAACAGATCGAAGTGAACGACGAAGTGTATGCGCTTCCTTTCCGTAGTGATTTCTGGGTCGTTTACTACAATAAGGATTTGTTCGACAAAGCAGGAGTGGAGTACCCGAGCAACGATATGACATTTGACCAATATGATGAACTAGCTAGAAAAATGACCTCCGGCAGTGGTGCTGAAAAAGTATATGGAGCCCACTACCATACTTGGCGGAGTGCAGTTCAATTGTTCGGTATTCTAGACGGCAAGAACAACGTTGTTGGTGGCAACTATGATTTCCTGAAGCCAACCTATGAACGGATCTTGAAAGAACAGGAAGATGGAATCGTTATGGATTACGCCACACTGAAGACTTCAAGTACGCATTATTCTGGTGTATTCTACAACAATTCCGTTGCCATGATGAATATGGGTAGCTGGTTTATAGCGACACAAATTGAAAAGGTGAAGAGCGGCGAGTCCCAATCAACCCACTGGGGAATTGTGAAATATCCTCACCCGGATGGTGTAGAAGCAGGCACAACCCTAGGTACAATTACTTCCCTGGCTGTAAATCAGAAATCTAAAAATAAAGAAGCTGCCCTTGATTTCATGAACTTTGTGACGGGTGAAGAAGGTGCCAAAGTCATTGCTTCCACCGGAACCATTCCAGCGATTAAGAACGATGAAGTTATCCAATCCATCACATCCATTGACGGTTTCCCTACGGATGAGAACAGTAAAGCAGCACTGACTACGATTCAGACGTATCTGGAAATGCCAATGCATGAAAAGAGTGCAGATATTGAAGTCATCCTGAACGAAGCCCACGATAACATTATGACCAAGAACGCTTCGATCGACGAAGGTTTGAAGGATATGAATACGCGCGTACAGCAGCTCTTGAACAATTAACCTGAAGAGAGTTGGTGAATTCTAAGGGCGGGTGTATGCCCGCCTTTTATAGAAGGTTTGGAGGAGAAAGCATGCAGAACGAAACCATATTGGGTACAAAAAAGATCCCTAAACGACATTTGTCTAAAGGTGTCCGGGAAAACCTGGTAGCTTACAGCTTCATTGCGCCAAACTTTATCGGATTTGCCGTGTTTACGCTGGTACCCATGTTCTTTGCCTTTATTCTTGCTTTTGTGAAATGGGACGGGGCCAATCCAATGAAGTATATCGGACTGGACAATTTCACCCGGCTTATCAAAGATACAACATTTCACAAAGCATTATGGAATACCATTGTTTACACTATTGGCGTAGTACCGTTCACTATGATTGTGGCGCTCGCGCTGGCCATTCTGCTTAATCAGAAGATAATGGCCCGCAATTTCATGAGAACCGTATTCTTTTTCCCATATGTAGCTTCATTGGTAGCTGTTGCTGCCGTATGGAACTTTATCTTTAGCCCTACGATGGGTCCGATCAACAATATTCTGCATACCCTTACCGGCATCCCACTGGAGGAGCTTCCCCGCTGGGCAGCGGATAAACACTGGGCGATGTTCACCGTAATACTGTTTACGGTATGGAAAAACATGGGGTATTACATGGTCATTTACTTGGCAGGTCTTCAGGGGATCAACCCTGAATTGTACGAGGCTGCTGAACTTGATGGAGCCAATGCATGGAGAAGGTTCCGCAATGTGACGGTCCCTCAGCTGGCGCCTACCTCCTTCTTTGTGCTGATGATTCTAGTCATCAATTCATTCAAAGTCTACGATATCTTTATCAACCTATTTGCCGGCGCTGATAACCAGCTGAACGATTCTACAAGGGTTATGGTTTATCAAATCTACAATACGGCGTTCCGTTCGCTTGATTACGGATATGCCAGCGCCATGGCCATTGTATTGTTTCTGCTGGTACTTGGCATCACCATCGTCCAGTTCCGCGGCGAGAAGAAATACGGACAATAGGAGGATTCAAAAGATATGGTGGGTACAAATAAAGGAATTAGAATCGGCACAATGGTGCTAGTGTATATTTTGTTATTTGCGACAGTGCTCTGTATGCTTGTTCCATATATATGGATGTTGTCTTCTTCACTCAAGCTGAACAAGGATGTGTTCTCGTTTCCGATGCAATGGATTCCGGCAAATCCGCGCTGGGAGAATTTCGTGGATATCTGGACCCGAATTCCGCTGGACCGCTTCATTTATAACACAGCGAAATTATCAATTATCGTAACGATATTGCAGCTACTGACTTCAAGCTTTGCTGCTTATGCGTTCTCCAAACTGCAATTCAGAGGAAAAAATGTATTATTCCTTGGATATATCGCTACGATTGCGATTCCTTGGCAGGCATATATGGTGCCGCAATTTATCTTGATGCGTTACATGGGACTTAATAATACCCATCTGGCAATCATTCTATTGCAGGCATTCTCGGCTTTCGGAGTATTTCTGATGCGCCAGTTCTATCAGGGAGTCCCAGATGAATTATGCGAGGCGGCCCGAATCGATGGCTTGAGCGAATATGGGATTTGGGCGAGAATCATGCTGCCGTTATCTAAGCCAGCCTTGTCCACATTGACGATCTTCACCTTTGTTGCCACATGGAATGACTTTTTGGGACCAATGATTTATTTGACGGATACAAAGCTTAAGACCATTCAAATTGGACTCCGAATGTTCATTTCGCAATATTCCGCCGAATACGGTCTAATTATGGCTGCAAGTGTGGTTTCCATTATTCCGGTTGTGATTGTTTTCTTGGCACTTCAGAAGTACTTCGTGCAAGGCGTCGCAGCATCTGGTATTAAAGGCTAGATAGGTTGAACCTGGCAGTTGCAGTCTTCGCATGCTGCCAGTTTTTTTAGCTTACCTATGAAATGAATGCGCTTTCTTGTTGTCTTTGCCGTTGACAAATTCCAGCATGGAGCATACCGAAAAGCTATTTGCAGCAAAAAGGAGGATTAGAGAATGAACAGAAAGTACGCCATTGGAAAAAAGTTAATCTCAATAATGATGACCACTGCGCTCGTAGTAGGAATGTTTCCGGCATTCCATATGCCAACTGTATTTGCGGCTACAATGGATCCGATCTTCGCAGCTGCCCATATGGGCGTGCAGACATCTGCAGAAACTACTTTGCCTGCTAGCATTGATATTGGAGGCCAGTCTGCAACTGTGAAATGGAATATTGGCGAAGATACCTTTGCCGTACCTTATGACACAGTGTCAGTAACTGGTACAGCGAACGGAGAACCGGTTGTTGCCAGCGTAGAAGTTATCCCATCTTCAAACCATCCATTGGTTTACTTTGTGGATAGCGGCAGGGGGGGAGATTCCGTAGGAAATGTCCCTACTGCTTCGCCGCTGTACGAAGCAGTCAAAACGCTGACAGGTAGCTTGCTAATCAACCAGTCACCGGATCAGAAATATGTCAGCGGAACGACAATCTGGGGATTTGATGATTCCATAAACAAAGTGAAAAACTCCAAAGACGGGGGACTTGCCGATCCTGCAACTGATCCATCCATATGGACAGTAGGACTTCGTGCCGACCCTACTAGCAATCATATTGTATATAAATTAATGGCTCCAGAAGCTGGAACTTATACACTCAGTAGTGGTTTCCATGATTGGTATGGCAGCCGCACTCGAGTAATACAGCCTCAGATCGAATATAAGGATACAAATGGGGTAACAAAGACGATATCGTTTGCACCATTCAATACTAATGTCACTCAGCTTATTTCCGGCGAATTCACTATTCCCGGTGATATCGACGCTAGCAGTCCTATGACATTAACCTATGCCTATGTTTCCGGTGAGAAACCTATCTTGAGCTGGTTCGCCATTGCTAAGGGCGGGATTCAGAAAGAGATCGAAGAGGCTCGGCAGACCGCAGCTTCTATGGTCAAGGTTCTGCTCGACGGCAACGATATTAAAGCAGACAATGTCAACGGCCTCACGTTCAAGGGATTTGGCGTACTGAGTGCCAACAGCACCAGTGCCCTATTGATGGATTATAAGGCAGAGCATCCGGATGCATACATGGAGATGCTGCGGATTCTGTTCGGTGGAGATCATCCCATTATGACGCATGTAAAAATCGAGATGGGCAATGACCGCAACAATTCTACCGGTCCGGACCCGGCTACCATGCGTACGGCCGATGAAGAAGCCAATGTCACCCGGCATCCCGGATTCTAGCTTGCGGCAGACGCCAAGGCTACGAATCCGAGTCTCAAGGTCAGCATTCTGCGATGGAGTGCTCCGGCCTGGGCAAGCAACAACGATAAAATCTATACCTGGTATAAAAAGACGATTCTTGCCGCTTACCGAGAGTATGGTTATATGGTCGACTACGTGAATCCTCATATCAACGAGCATTCGCCGGATTTGACATGGACCAAACAGTACGCTGAGCGAGTTAAAACAGATAACGAAGGTTTTGCAAGTCCAGAGGAGCAAGCGCTCTATAACCAGATCAAGGTTGTGATCTCTGATGAAGTAGGGATCGGTTCCTTTGGCGGCAGTATGGTAAGCGACGCTTCACTAAGGGATGCGGCTCCGATCGCCGGATATCACTATAACACTGACGACGACAGCGCAGGAAATTTCAAAAAGCTCGCAGAGCAATATGATATTGAAGTATGGAACAGTGAGGCGCAGTCAACCTTCAGTAACTCTGCTTTCCGTCCCAACAATAATGTGAAAGACCCTACAGTGGAAGGAACCGGCATCGGCGGTGTTGGCAGTCCGCTGGAGATGAGCAATACGATTATTAAAGGATTCGTCAATTCCCGCCGGACGCATTTTATTTATCAGCCAGCCATCGGTTCATTCTACGAGGGTGGACAATATTCATTTAAGGAACTAGTTAGCGCGCGTGATCCGTGGTCGGGCTGGATTCACTATGATGCAGGTCTTGTTACACTGCAGCATTACAGCTGGTTCGCAAATCTGGGCTGGGAGAACGAGAATAATACGGCAGAGATTTGGAGAGCGGTTCCTAAGGCTAGCTCTACGGGGGCAGCAGGCACTAACCCTGTCAGCGGCCGCAACGGTTCTCCTAGCTATATGACTCTTGCTGCACCTGACAAGAGTGATTTCTCGACCGTTATCGTAAATGACAGCGAGTATGCTAAAACCTACAAGCTACAGACAGTCAATATGGGTTATACGGACAATCCATCACTGGAAGTGTGGGAGACTCGTGCGGCAGACGCGGGAAAAGCTTTTAACAGCAATTATATGAAATATCTCGGGGATATCGTTGCTGATGGCAGCGGGGTTTATACCATTCATGTCAAACCATATTCGACAGTGACCGTGACCACTTTGGAGAATAAGGATAATGAGGCATTTCAGACGCCGATACCTGTAGAAGGCGACCGCACCGTGCTTGATACCGATGCAACGGGCAGGGTGCAAAATACCACAGACAATATCCTGTATGCGGATGATTTTGACTACTCCAGTCAATCCGTTGTGAAGATCGGGGCAGGCGGGCAGAGTGCGGGCACCCAAAGCTATATAGAATCCCGTGGCGGCTCTAAAGGTGTGATGCCGCGCTATACGCATGACCGTAACGGTGCCTTCGAGGCATATCTTCCGGACGGGACGGACAACTATATTCTGCGCCAACAGCTGGATAAGGGAATTATGGGGCTGGGGGGTACTTGGAACGGTGGAGATCCCGTAACAGCTATCGGTGATAACCGCTGGACGAATTACAAGGCTAGTGTTGATGTTTCGTTCGAGACGAACAGTACGCAGGAAGGAGACAATTATGCTGCGATTGGTGCACGGTATCAAGGAGGTGGGAGCTCTCACACTATAAACGGCACACCTTATGTGCTGAAATTCTGGTTTGACGGAGGCTGGCAGCTGCTGGTCAATAATAGTGCAGTAGCGAGTGGCAATGTAGTGAGCGGTTCCGGTGGAGTTAAGCTGGCTGGATTCAACGCCGCACATGATGCTTGGCATAACATTGCCGTTCAAGTTGCAGGCGATAAAGTGACTGCTTATCTGGATGATGTGAAACTGGCCGCTTATACAGATCCAAATCCAGAATTGTCTGGACGGGTAGATTTAGCCAGCGGATATTATCATGTTCGCTTCGACAATTTGAAAGTTGAGACGGTTGACGGCTATGCGCCGTACTATTCCGAACTACTGGATAATCTTGAAATGTATGACCTGGCAGCTACACCTAACCCTAAATTGCAATACAACGGATTGTGGAGTCATCAAAATGGTGCCGGTATGTATATTTACCAACGTTCCTTATCCACTAGTCAAGGTGCGGATGCAACGATGGAATATTCTTTTGAAGGCACTGGGCTAGATATTCTGGGACCGAATAATGGCTCGGCTAAGTTAGAAGTGACTGTTGATGATGAAATTGTCATGCTGTCAGCCGATACGATGGCCTCTAAAGAACTTTACCAAACGTACACGCTTCGCGGACTTAAATATGGACAGCATAACGTTCAGATAAGGGTATTAAGCGGCACTTTGGTTGTGGACGCGGTGGCAGTTGTTTCCGGTGAAGTAAAAGGTGCTGTGGATACAGCAACGCTGCAAGCCGCAGTAACCGCTGCAAAAGAAATTAACAAGCTGGATGAGTATTCTGAGAGAGATTGGCTGCTTTTTGCCACCGCACAGCGTGCCGCAGAGGAAGCGCTGGAGAATGCGGCTGACTACAGATTGGATCAAGAAGGAGCCATTCATCTTGCGGGACGTCTCACTTCCGCTCAGAACCAGTTGACTACAGGGGATGTAAGGGAGCTTGCGGCTCCTCAGGATACTGCCACTTCTGTCGGTAAACTGCCGACTCTTCCTGATAAGCTGGAGGCTACCCGTGAAGACGGATCTAAATTACTTGTGCCAGTGAAGTGGAATGTAGGTGCAGTTAGCTTCAACACGCCGTATGAAAGGGTAGCTGTAACTGGTACTTATGGCAATCTAAAAACCACTGCTTATGTAGAAGTGGTGCCAGAAGGTCTCGTATACTTTTTGGATGTTGGTGTTTCGGCGGATGGTGTCACACCACCCTATACGGTGATCAAAAATTTCGTGGGCGACAGCCTCCTGAACAGCACTGCGGATCAACTATCAACAGGTGCTATGTGGGGTCATACCAATACAGGAGCAAATTATAATCTCAAGGGGCTCGGAGGTGCCGTGGTTATTACGGATAAAACTCAGACAGGTGTCTACAGCTCGAATACAAAGAATACACCTCTGATCTACACCCTCCCACTAAACGCAGGGAAGTACACGATTACATCATTCCATCGGGACTGGTGGAATATGAGCAACCGTACGATGGATATTACGCTTAGCTATATGGATGCTGAAGGGAAAACGGTGAACGAAACGGTCAAGACCGGTGTACTCGCAGGTCCTAACGGTGTCACGATCAATCATGACTTCACACTACCCGTGAGCGGTGTCGTGAAATATGCGATAAACAACACGAACAGTCAGGCATCTGTGATCAGTTACTTAGCTGTGGCGAAGGACAGGGTCAGCATTGCCAATGAGCAAGCTGTGAACGAGGCCAAGAGTATTATAGAAGGCGCTGCATACAGCGTGCAGAAGACAACAGCTAACAGCGAGGACAAAGTCCGGACTTGGCTGCTCCAAACGATGAACGGCTTGATCGGGTTCAGTGATACAGGGGTTACGATAGGTGACATCACCCTATCTTCGTTCCAGGAAGCCACGGATGACACAGCCGGCAGCTTCAGCTTCACGGTAACGCTGAGCAAGGGCGAGGCGAAGGCGGAAGCTGCAGCCAGCGGATCGATTAAGCTGCCGGAGCCGGATCGTCTTCAACCGGTGATTACCCTGAATGGTGAGGCTACTGTTAATCTGCCGATAGGATCTGAATATACAGATGCCGGAGCCTCAGCGTATGACAACGAAGACGGTGACATCACAGACCGCATCACTACAACGGTCAGCAGTGAAGTGTATGGTCTAACTGAATTAGATACGGCGAAAGCGGATATCTACACTTTCCATTACAATGTCAGCGATGCTGCAGGCAACGCGGCTACTGAAGTTACCCGAAAAGTAATCGTATCGGAAGATCCGGATGTATTGAAGCCGATCATTACCCTGCTTGGTGAACCATCTGTTCAACTGGATAATGGTGCTAGCTATACAGATGCTGGAGCCACAGCAGTAGATGACCGCGATGGCGACATCACAGAACGTATTACAGCTACGATTACGAAGGATGGAAACAGCATCGAAACGCTAGATACTACAGTGGAGGGTACTTACATTTATCATTATAATGTGAGCGATTCCGTAGGCAACGCGGCAGCAGAAGTCACTAGAACAGTTACAATTGCCGAAGCTCAGCAACAGCCGACTTCAACACCAACGGCAGAACCAACACCGACAGTTGAACCCACAGCAAGTCCGGCGCCAACACCTGCACCTGCAGTGACCCCGGGCCCAGTGTCAACAACAGCGCCGACGATATTACCAACATCAACACCGCTGACGCAAACCACACGGATTCTTGACAGAGATGATTTTACCGCTCCGGTTGGAGGGGTTATAACGGTTCAGCTTAACGAAACTACAGATTCTGTACTGCTTCCTGAGGGGTTATCAGAACTCATCGGAGTAAATACGCTACGTCTCGTATGGCCTACGTTAACTATTCAGCTGACTCCGGAAGCGCTGAAGAGCATCCAAGAGAAAGCTGGGGGAGATCAAGCAGATGGGGCACGCCTCAAGCTCTCGGCCGGGAAGGTATCAAGAGCTGTCGTGGAACAGCTTATGAATAACCCGGCTGTCAACCGTTCGGTTCAGTTAACTGCTGCAAGCGATGTAATTAACTTCAGCTTGGAAGGTATAGGTGTGGACGGTACTGCCATTCCGATCCCCCGTTTTGACAAGCCATTGACGATTACCTTCACCGTCGATTCGGATGCCAATACCGATTTGCTCGGCCTCTACTATATCGCCGGGGACGGAGCTCTTGAGTTTATGGGAGGAACGCTAACTACTGGAATATGGAATGCGGAAATACAGCATTTTAGCCAGTTTGCGGTCCTGGAATATGACAAGGTTTTCTCGGATGTCAGTGCAGATAGTTGGGCTAGTAATGTTATTAAGACCATGGCTGCCAAACATATTATGCAAGGCATTTCTAATACCGAATTTAATCCACAGGGGAAAGTGACAAGAGCACAATTCGCGACCATGATTGCAAGAGCGTTAGGGTTAGAGGCAGGAGGTAATTCGACGTTCGTTGACGTGGACTCCAAAGCCTGGTATGCCGAAGCCGTTGCAGCTGTAAGCGAAGCGGGCATTGTATTTGGCCGCAGTTCGGATACTTTCGCACCGGATCACAGCATCACCCGTGAGGAAATGGCTGTGATGATCGTCAGGGCTTATGAATATTTACATGGCAGCAAGGTAGAAGAAGTTTCTGCGGGCTCGTTCAGTGATTATTCCCAGATTCATGACTGGGCACAGAAGTCAGCAAGGATTGCTGAGCAGACGGAGCTCATTAAGGGACGCGGCAATAAGCAATTCGCGCCTCAAGAGCTGATGACCCGTGCCGAAAGTGCACAAGTCATTGCCAATCTGCTGGGGCATTTGTAAGGCCCATACTTCTATGAACCTGGCAGCTGCTGTAGCGGGCTGTCAGGTTCTTTATAGTTTCAGATTACAATTGCGGAGCGTTGATAAGTGGCAAGATCAGCTTTTTTTGCCGTATTTTCCAGGTGGAATGCCCGTGATGTTCTTGAAGGTACGAATGAAATTGGCATAGTCATTGAAGCCGGATAGATAACAGGTATCGGAAACGGAGTTTCCAGCGGTTAAGAGCTGTTTGGATAACGCGATCTTTTTCAGCAGGACGTAACGGTAGATTGTTCCTCCGGTCTGTTGCTTGAACAGGTGACTAAGATAATATTTATCGACGTTCAACTCCCCGGCGATCTGCTCAAGCGATAGATTCAGATGGAGATGGTTATCAATATAGCTCATGGCTGTTTGAATATGTGAGGAAATAATGCTAGGTATAGTGGAAACGGTACGGCTATATAGCTCATTAATGAGGACAAGGATCTGAATCAGATATGTAAGGGCCAAAACCTCGCTGCCGTATTGAGGGTTCTCCAAGGATGCAATCAGGCAGGAAGCAAGCGCCATATACTCTGCAAGCAGCGCTTCATCCATTTGAGCCAGATTATACTCTCCGTTCTGACGGTTCTGGAAGCAGGCGAGCAGATTTGTAGTTGCGGTACAGAAGGGATATACAAGTGGAGCTTTGAAATGAATAGTTAAACGTTCGTAAGGCTCCGGAGATAGATTAATGATTTTATGAATCTCGTGATTGTTGAATAAGAGCACATTGCCCCGCTGAAGCGGATAGCTATATTGATCCACAAATCCGTTCACCGTGCCGCCTAAAAATAGGAAGATTTCAAAGTGATCATGAATATGAAAATCTTTGGTGGGTGAGATCGGTGAATTGCCGATGCCCGCCAGTATGTCGCCTTCGAACGGCTGATAATACTGGGCATGTTTCATCGAGAGAGCCCCTTTCAAATTGATCGCAAGATACGCAATAAATGATCATAAATCGCAAAGACATTGCAATAACATAACACTAAACTATAGAAGAAGATTACGCAATCAACCAAGTATATAGCTGGTCAGAACAAGAGTAACGGGAACCTGCATCTGCTGAATAGACGCAACTGGAAGGGCGGTATTGTGTATGAATGGTACGAAACAGCGTAAATATTGGCTGGACACGATGCTAAAGATCGGGGACCCAGTGCTTGACGCTTTGTCGCAGAGAAAATTAAAGGAACGGCTACCTACGGAGTTTAACAGTGACAGGAGTTCATTTGCGCACTTGGAAGCATTCTCTAGGTTATCCTGTGGAATGGCTCCCTGGCTAGAGCTTAAAGGGCTGGAGGGTGAAGAAGAAGTGCTCAGGGCTCGTTATGTCATATTGATGCTGGAATGCATCGATGCTGCTGTTGATCCATCATCGCCTGACTATATGGATTTTAAGTCCGAAGGCCAACCGTTGGTCGATGCGGCATTCCTCGCTCATGCTTTGGTGCGTGCACCGAAGCGGCTTGCAGGGCAGCTGAATGAGCGGGTGAAAGGTAATTTAATAACAGCTTTGAAGCAAACGCGCCGGACAGCGCCTAGCGGCAGCAACTGGCTGTTATTTAGCGCAATGGTCGAAGCAGCTTTATATATCCTCGGCGATTCAGAATATGACCGGATGCGCGTGGGATATGCGATCCATATGTTTATGGATTGGTACAAAGGGGATGGCATATACGGGGACGGTAAGGATTTCCACTGGGATTATTACAATAGCTTTGTCATTCAGCCGATGCTTGTGGATGTGGTTACACTCTTTGAACGGGAATCGGAGCAATATTCAGAATTGAAGCTCTTGATTGTAGAGCGGGCACAACGATACGCAACGGTTCTGGAACGAATGATTGCGCCAGACGGTACGTATCCGTTCATCGGGCGTTCCATCGTTTACCGTTTTGGTGCATTTCAACTGCTATCCCAAGCGGCGCTGCAGCATTTTCTGGAGGATGCGCTATTCCCCTCACAGGTACGCTGCGCCTTGACTGCTGTAATTACACGGACTATGGGGTTTACGGGGACATTGGATGAGGCCGGATGGCTACGTCCAGGGGTATACGGCTACCAGCCGGAGCTTGCTGAGAGCTACATCAATACGGGAAGTCTTTATTTATGCGCTTCGGTATTCCTTCCACTGGGGCTACTGCCTGCAGATCCTTTCTGGGCAGGGACAGAATTGAAATGGACCGCACAAAGAATTGCAGCCGGTGAGGATGTTATGAGAGATCATGCCTTGAGTAGATAGAGGTGGATCTGATCTAACTGGGCAAAGGGAGGAAGAAAGCATGAACAGACAGGAGCTTTTCGAAATTGTCCAAGTGCTGAAGCCGGCAAATCTGAGCTTGTATTATCCGAATGGAGCTTCGGATGCTTTTTGGCAACAGGCAGCCTCTTCAGAGACGTTAAAGGAAGATATCAGCGAAATCCGTGCAGAGGCTCTAAGAATAGACGGGCAGCCTATAGCGGAGCTGACGGATACGCTATTTTCAATTTTTGCGCGCACGGGTTCGAGGCTGGAGTATGAACGGGTATATTTTGAACGGAGAAGAAGGCTGAACACATATGTGTTTATGAGCTTGCTTGAGCCGGATGATCTCAGACTTCTGGAGAATCTGGAAAACATCCTGTGGTCTATATGCGAAGAGTACACATGGTGCCTGCCAGCCCATCTTCCTTTAGATCATCATTCAGTGAATATCAATCAGTTTATTGATCTGTTCTCCTCAGAGACCGCTTTTACCCTTAGTGAAGTTTTACTTCTACTGGGAGAACGACTTCCGCTGCTTCTTCAATCCCGAATCAGACATGAAGTAGAGCAGAGAATACTTCGACCTTTTATAGTACATGGTCCTTATGAATGGGAGACCGCACGTCATAACTGGGCAGCAGTGTGCGCAGGGTCGATCGGGGCAGCCGCCTTATTGATGTTGGATGATCCTGCTGCGCTGACGAATATCCTGCTGAAGACAGAGCGCAGCATGAGCTACTATCTGGAAGGCTTCGGGGAAGATGGGGCCTGCCTTGAAGGTCTGAGTTACTGGAACTACGGATTTGGCTATTTCACGTATTACAGCGATCTTCTCCGGGTTAGAAGTGAGGGAAGAGCAGACTGGTTTGCAACGGACAAAGTGCGGAGCATTGCTCAATTCCAGCAGAAATGTTTTCTTGGGAGCAGCTTTGTCGCTAATTTCTCTGACTCTGAGCCTCAAATTCACATTCATATGGGACTGTCTCATTATTTAGCTGATATCTATCCAGATGTCGAATGTCCACCTTCTGAGCTGCGTGCTCCTTTCACAGAGGATCACTGTAGTCGCTGGGCCCCGGCCTTTCGAAATCTGATTTGGAGAAAGACCAGTGATCTGGAAGAGAACCAGGATTGGAAAGCGGCCAGCTATTATCTTCCTGATGCGGCATGGCTCGTTTCACGATATATATCCGGAGGAAGCTCGTTCGGCTTCGCGGCGAAGGGAGGGCATAACGCTGAACCTCATAATCATAATGATCTGGGACAGTTCATTCTGTTAGGTGGAGGCGAAATCTATGCAGCTGATCTCGGCAGTGGAGAGTATACGGCTGAATATTTTGGGGCTGGCCGTTATCAATATGATTGTAACGGCTCGCAGGGACATTCGGTTCCGATCATCGACGGCCAGTATCAACTGGCTGGCAGGAAGCATAGTGCTACAGTTCTGTATGCGTCGGCTGGGGTGGAGCGGGACGAGTTGAAGCTAGAGCTGTCTCAGGCATACGAAGCGGAAGATCTCCAATCCCTGATCCGCTCTATGGTTTGGTATAAAGAGCAGCGTCCTCGTTTAGAGTTAATGGACGAGTATCGGTATAACGGTAGGCCGGAGAGCTTTACGGAGCGGTTCGTAACCTGGCGTCGTCCAAAGATACTTCGATCTGGTGTCGTACTGCTGCCCGGAACTGAAGTAGGCGGTGTGGAAGTGACTTATGATATCCAGGTCGTAGAGCCAGAAATTACCGTACGTGAGTACCAGGATCATTTTGGCAGGAATACGGTCTGGCATACGCTCGACTTTCATGCTCTTCAACCTGATTCTGAAGGGAAATTAACATTTACCTTTCAATTTATATAAAAGCGAACCATTCGAAGAAGGCGGTGTTTGAAATGAATATAACGGAAAAACAAACTTGGGTGGATGAAGCTTGGAACAAGGCACTTGAAAAGACAAGATGTAACAGTCGAAAGATCGGTGCAGAATTTCCACACGCGAGTCAAGGTGGTAAATACTTGCTTGAGGCACCGAACTGGTGGACAGCAGGGTTCTGGCCGGGAATGCTCTGGCAGTTTTATTCTGAGAGCGGGGACGAAAGTCTTAAAATGATCGCGGAACGCTGCGAAGAGAGACTCGACGAGGTACTGGACGGCTACGTTAAGCTGGATCACGATTTAGGCTTCATGTGGATTCTTACCAGTGTGGCAAATTATAAGTTAACGGGTAGTGAAGCGTCACAAATTCGGGCATTAAAGGCGGCCAACTACCTGGCAGCCCGCTTCAATCTGAAAGGACATTATATTCGGGCTTGGAATCCATGGAGTGAAGGGGAGGACAACAGCGGAGTTGCTATTATCGACTGCTGTATGAACACCAGCCTGTTATTCTGGGCTTCCGAGACAACAGGTGATCCCCGCTATCGTCATATCGCAGAGGCGCATATGGATACTGTACTGGAGCATTTTATCCGGCCGGACGGCTCCGTGTACCACATCGTCAAATTCAACCCGGAGACGGGTGGAGTGGTGGAGAAGCTTGGAGGACAAGGCTTTGCGCCTGAATCGGCTTGGTCACGGGGCACGGCTTGGGCTATTTACGGCCTAGCGCTTGCCTATCATCATACGGGAAAGCAAAGCTACTTGGATGCAGCCAAGCAGGTAGCGCATTTCTTCTTGACCCGACTGCCGGATGATCACGTTCCACATTGGGATTTCCGTGCTCCCGTTGAAGTAGGCGAGCTGCGTGATAGCTCCGCCGGTTCCTGCGCGGCAAGTGGTTTGCTGCTGCTTGCCGACCAGGTGGATGATTCGGAGTCTCATGTGTACCGGAATGGGGCTATAAGAATAGTGGAATCTCTCTACAAAAATTATGGCAGTTGGGACAATGCGGACGAGGAAGGGTTGCTGCTTCATGGTACAAGTAACTACCCTGAGGACCGGAATATAGATGTTCCGCTTATCTATGGTGATTTTTTCTATGTCGAAGCATTAGCCCGGATTAAATCCGCAGGGCCGTTCTTTTGGGAGTAGGGGTGATTAGGATGAACAATGAGAAATCACTTTCTCGGATCGGCGGTAACCCGCTGAAGACCCGTGAGGATATGGTGATCGCCCTTGAGCAGCTTACGGATCCGCTTCGGCCGCACTACAGCAGAGGCAGCGCACGACTTGAAATCGGTAGAACCGGGGCGAGCTATTCGGCAGCAACTGCTGAAATGGAAGGTTTCTCACGGGTGTTATGGGGGTTGGTACCCCTGCTCATTGGTGGTGGAGACAGCGAACTCTGGGACAACGTGCTGGATGGTATTCGGCATGGCACCGATCCTTCTCATGAAGAATATTGGGGAGAGGTAAAGGATTACGACCAGCGTTTGGTCGAAATGGCGGTCTTCGGCTTCGCATTGGCAGCCATTCCGGAACGGATTTGGTTGCCGCTTGCTCCGAAGGAGCAGGATCAATTATACCGCTGGCTGAATCAAATAAATGCCCATCCTTGCTATGACTGTAATTGGCTGTTCTTCAACGTTCTAGTCAATGTCGGTTTCCGTAAAATCGGCCGTTCCTACGACGCAGAGCAGCTGGAAAACAATTTGAAGCGCATGGATGATTTCTATCTGGGTGAGGGCTGGTACAGCGACGGAATTAACGGCCACAGCGATTATTACGTACCTTTTGCTATTCATTACTATGCGCTGCTGTATGCAAAGCTGATGGAGCAGGAAGACTCCGAACGTTCCCGTATGTTCAAAGATCGGGCTCGATTGTTTGCTGCTGAATTCATCGGCTGGTTCGCACCCGACGGCTCTGCGCTTCCATATGGGCGCAGTTTGGCTTACCGTTTTGCCCAATCGGCATTCTGGAGCGCCTTTTCTTATGCAGACGTTGAAGGATTTCCCGCTGGTGTGGTAAAAGGTCTGGTGCTGCGAAATCTGCGTTGGTGGTTCAGTCAGCCGATTGTTGACGTTTATGGCGTACTGACCATCGGATATACTTACCCGAATCTGGTCATGGCGGAGAATTACAATGCCCCCGGATCTCCGTATTGGGCGTTAAAGACATTCCTGCCGCTGGCTCTAGGGGCGGATCATCCGTTCTGGAAGGAAGAGGAACTGCCGCTGCCGGCCATTCCGGCGGTCATGGTTCAGAAGCCTGCACATCTTGTCATCGTCCGCGAGCCCGCTTCCGGTCATGTGGCAGCCTTCAACAGCGGACATTTATACACGAATGAACATACCCATACCTCGGCCAAATACGAGAAATTCGTGTATTCAACAGGCTTCGGCTTCAGCGTGCCCCGCTCCGAATGGGGGCTCTCCCAAGGAGCGTTCGACTCTATGCTTGCGCTGAGTGAGCGCGGAGACAACTTATACCGGGTACGACGCCAGAATATAGAGTCAGAGATTATAGACAACGTCCTTCGTTCCGTCTGGAGGCCGTGGGCCAATGTCGAGGTTCAGACTTGGGTTGTCGCCGGACTTCCTTGGCATATTCGGATTCATCGAGTCGAAACTGGACGGTCGCTGGATACCGCAGAGGGTGGATTCGCACTTGGGCAAGAGAATGAAATGTTATCGAAGATCGATGTGGCTGGGGCGATGGCCTCCACTGCTTGGGGAACCAGTGGAATCAAGGATTTGCTAGGCTGCCGGAAGGGTGAGCTGGTTTGGCCGAATGCCAATACGAATCTCCTTCGCCCTCGGACGGTCCTGCCGATGCTGACGACCACCCTTCTGCCGGGCATTCATTGGCTCGCGTCGGCTATATTTGGTTCACCTTCAGAGGAGGCTTTGGATATTCAGGCTGATCAAGCTGATGACGTCTTCAAGCATTCACCTGAGCAAGATTTGAAAGTTAAGCTCAGCGATGGAGCGTTAACCATTGTCACTCTTTCTGGGAGAGAAATTGTCCTTAATTTACAATAAATTGTTTAAATATTTCTCACATTAATTAAAAAGTCACAACAGCTCTGATGCAGAACTACTGCATTAGGGCTGTTGTTTTTATGTGAATTTTTATGATTTTATCTTTTGATTTTTGAGTTTTTTATCAAATGTTTTCTTAGATGGACAATTATGCTATAGTACTCTATCTAGTCATTTACAGAAGTATTGATTTATCAGACGATGGATAAACTGTCTTTTGGCAAAACTAGAAATACCGGCATCTATAGAAAGATAAGAAAGGCAGGAACTCCTAATGGACAACAGCAGTCTGGTCACGTGGATACTTTCTTTTGTTATGATTATAAATATATTGCTTTCTGCAGGTTTTTTATTTTTCGAGAGGAGAGATATTGGTTATACGTGGGCGTGGCTTATGGTTTTTTATTTCATTCCCATTTTGGGCTTTATTGTTTATCTGTTTCTTGGCCGTAATTTAGCAAAAAAGAATTTCTTTGGCCTTTCAGTGGAAGAAAGGAATTATCTGCAATCAACTGTAGACCATCAATTGGCTACATTAAAGGATCAACGCAAGGATCAGAGCTCTTTGTTAACGAAGTATGCTGATTTAATTCATATGAACCTTGTTTCATCGAATGCGCTAATGACAACAGATAACGAGATAGCTATTTTTAACGATGGTAAACAAAAGTTTGATTCTTTATTTAATGATATTAGAAATGCCAAAAAAGAGGTCAACATTCAATATTACATCATCCAGCCTGACGATTTAGGAACAAAATTAAGAGATGAATTAACTAAAAAAGCCAAAGAAGGCGTAAAAGTGAGGGTTCTCTATGACGAAATCGGCTCCAAGAGACTTTCTCTTAAGTTCTTTAGAGAACTACTTTCTGCGGGTGGAGAAGTAGAGGTGTTTTTCCCATCACTGCTTAGACCGATAAATTTTCGAATGAATAATCGAAATCATAGAAAACTATGTATCATCGATGGAGAAATTGCATATATTGGTGGATTTAATGTGGGAAATGAATATTTAGGGATAGTTAAAAAGTTTGGCTATTGGCGGGATACGCATTTTAGAATGAAGGGAAATTCTGTTAATCAAATTCAAGGCAGATTTATTCTGGATTGGAAGCATGCCCGGAAACAGCATCAGGTAAGCTTCGATCAATTTTCCTTTACCACTGAAGGAAGTGTCGGATCAAGTCCTGTTCAAATTGTGTCTAGTGGTCCCAACTCGCTAGTTGAACATCTTAAAAACATGTATATTAAGCTTATTTTAAATGCCAAACGGAGTGTATATATTCAGACGCCATATTTCATTCCGGATAGCAGTTTTATGGATGCATGTAAAATTGCACTCCTATCCGGTGTGGATGTACGGATTATGATTCCAAATAAGCCTGACCACCCTTTTGTTTATTGGGCAACTTGGGCGTATGCAGGTGAATTATTGAATTATGGGGCAAAAATTCTGTTATATGAAAATGGTTTCTTGCATGCCAAGACGATTGTGGTAGATGAAGAAGTAGCGTCCGTTGGGACAATGAACATTGATTCCCGGAGCTTTAGACTCAATTTCGAAGTTAATGCAATTGTTTATGATGAGCAAGTGGCTAAACAGCTTCAAGAATTGTTTCAGGAAGATAGCCAGTTAAGTACAGAGCTTACCCCTGAGCGTTATAAAGAAAGATCCTTAATGATCAAATTTAAAGAGGGCGTTTCTCGTCTATTCTCATCTATCTTATAAACTCCCGAAACATACCTCTGTACAAAAAGGCGAATTGTAGTTTTGAGGATTCACAGTTCGCCGCGGCCCATGGATTCTCTATGCTTCACACGACACCCTTTTTTGATTTCATGCACTTAAGATTGTATGTGCGACCGTATACTTTTGCATATCTGACAATTCGGTCAATCATACGGGTGTCTTTCAGCTTAGTAAACGGGCATGGATCAGGAGCGGTATTCACTTCCAAGATCCATGGCTTGAGACGTTGATCTAAGGCAATATCTACACCGATTTCCTGAAGGCCAGGATAGACAGTGCTAAGCTGTCTGGCGGATTTCACTCCAATTTGCTTCAGGGATCGGATCAATATTGTACAATTCTCTGCGCTTGTGTAGGCTTTCAATAATTCCTCAACCGGATAAATCGTTCCTCCTTGACTCCCGTTTGTAACTACTTTGCGAGGATGCGCCACGCGTCCTGCAACCCCTGTTGCTTCCCACCCACCCTTAGAATTTCGTTGCACCATTACCCGGATATCGAAGGGGCGGCCATCGTACACCAACAGCCTGATCCCCTTTTGAACTAAATAGGACTTCCCTTGGGCTTCTCGTAAGAGGGCTCGATATGCCGTGTCATAATTAGAATATTTGTGTACGTGGGTACCGGACTGGTAGCTGTATAGTGCACGAGTGTGTTCAACCCGTATCACGCCCTGTCCTAATGATCCGCAGCAAGGCTTAATATACACCATCTTATATTTGTGTAGCATTTCATAGAGAGTGTTCTTATCCATTTTTTTTGTAAGCGGGACATGTTTATTTAACGCTTGATTTCTAACCAGCACCCTTGTCTTCGTCAGCTTATTGGATATTCGACTGATCTGATTCATCATTCTGACCCTCCGTCTTAAAAGATCCATAGGCTATATTACGGAAATGCCTTAGCTTTTGATTGGGCAACTACCAAATCGTAGAACACACTGAAAGAATTCGACATATGATTATGGTAGGTATTTATCTATGGGCTGCAGCATGCGGTCAACAGGAGGCGGCCATCATGCTGCTCGACAAAGACAAATTGCAGGATAAGTTGCTTGAAGTAATTGAGTTGTTTCCCTGGTATAAGGAGCTGATCAGCGGCGAAAGAGCGAATTATAGCTTAGAGACACTTCCGCTTATGACGTCGACAACGCTAGATACCTATTATTATAATCAACCCTTTGATCCTTCTTTGAACGTATATAGGACGTCGGGTACAAGCACTGGCCGTCGAAAAGCCATTCTTTACTCTAAGGAAGACGATAAGCACTATATAGATATTAAAACGAAGCTGTACGGTGATCTTATTGCGGGAAGTGGATGCGTTAGCGCTTTGGCGGACATGGGCACTGGGCATGCGGCGAACACTGCGTTGTCCATTTTTGAGCGGTTAGGATTGCAACATTGTTCAATTGCCTTTGAATTGCCAATCGAGCAGCATATTAAACAACTTCAAACCTTCAAGCCTGACCTGCTTTACACTATGCCTTCCATCCTTGATCATATCGTTCATGCTACTAAAGATCCGCAGGCTTTTGGAATCCGTAAGATTATTTTGGTTGGGGAGATCGCCTCATTAGGGTGGCAGCGGAATATGGCCCGTCTGTTCGGTCTTGAACCGCGCGACATCATTGATACGTATGGCTCTATTGAAATAGGCACGATTGCTTATTATTCACATGATCTTGGCAGGTATATTTTTGCTGATGGGATTTTTGCAGAAGCGATCGGGGCGCAGGAGATTGGCGAAGAACTAAGTCCGCTTAGTAATGATGAAAGTGTTCTTGTTCTTACCTCCATGGTTCGCACAATGCTGCCAGCGATTCGTTTCGTTACCTATGACGTTGTAAGGGACTTTAGGTCTGTGATGGTAGATGGTGTGGAGAAACAGAGCTTTAGTTCCATCGTCAAACGGGTGGGTCGGGAGCTGAAGCATGGGGAGAAAATCAGCCTGTACGATATCGAACAGGTCGTATACCGACATATCGAAGATGCGATCATTCGGGTTAAAGTGAGGAAGAACGCGCTGAGCGTTTATATCAAAAGTAAATCTGCGGATAACACCATTGTCCCGAAGATCAAAGAGGAAATTAGGGAATGCATTCCGGAAATCGGCATGATGATTCGAAACCATCTGCTGGATGATATTGAGGTCATTATAGTAGGGAAAGACGAGCCGATGGACAGCGGAAAGGTTAAGAACAAAAAGCTATATTACCAGAAAGATAAAGATCGCGCAGAGATGGACGTCACTGACGGTATTTTGTCGACGATCGGAAATACACCCTTAATCAAGCTGAAGAGCTTGTTCTATAAAAGTGAGTTTGACGTCTATGCAAAAATGGAGCTGATGAACCCGGGAGGAAGCGCCAAAGATCGTCCCGCCCTGCGGATGATCCAAGAGGCGTGGAAGGAAGGAACAATAGGTCCGGGAACCACGATCATTGAATCGAGCTCTGGAAATATGGCGATCAGCCTGGCCATGATTTGTAAGTATTTGGGGATGCGTTTTATCAGCGTTATTGATCCTAGAACCACGGAAACGAATCTACAAATTCTGAAGGCGTTGGATGCCAAAATCGACTATGTCACTGATCCCGATCCCGTAACAGGGGAGTTTCTTCCTGCTAGATTGAAACGTGTGCAGCAGCTATTGGCGGAAATACCAGGCAGCTACTGGCCGAATCAGTATGCGAACGCAAATAATTATTTAGCCCACTACCATACGACAATGAAAGAAATCGTGACTGATCTTGAACAACTGGATTATTTATTTTGCAGCGTTAGTACATGCGGAACCATACGGGGTCTTGCGGAATACGCAAGGGATAGCGGACTTCGGACCAAGATCGTGGCTGTCGATGCAGAGGGAAGCGCGATTTTTGGAGGGAATAAGAGTACACGGCGCTTTCCGGGACTAGGTGCCGGCATCGTGCCACCTTTCTGCAGAACAGATCTAATCGACCATATCGTGCATGTCTCGGATTCAGATATCGTAAAAGGTTGCCGGATGTTGGCGCAGAACGAATCCATCTTGGCTGGCGCATCGTCCGGGGGAGTCATTGCCGCCGTTAAGCAAATGGAGCCAGAATTGACTCCGGGAGCTGTCTGCGCAGTCATTCTGCATGATAAGGGAGAGCGTTACCTCGATACCGTATATTCTGACTCATGGATTCTGAACCAATTCGGTCAGGAGCTTTTGGCTGAATGTGGCGATTGCCCAGAGATGTAAGAAAGGATATGTTTCATAAGGAGGTCACGGTATGCTGTACTTAAATGATCGAGATATACGGGCAGTAGGTATTGATTGGCCTATTCTTGTGGAGTCGATAGAAACTGCTGTGGGTATCATCGATTCAGGTGATTATGTGCAGCCGATAAAGCCTTACCTAAGGTATAAGAGTCCACAAAACCGGATTATTGCAATGCCCGCTTACGTAGGGGGAGAGGTGAACGCAGCAGGGATAAAGTGGATTTCCAGTTTCCCGGATAATATTCAGGCTGATCTTCCTCGTGCGCATAGCATCATTGTTTTGAATGAACCAAGTACAGGCCAGCCTGCAGCCGTCTTGAACTCTCCGCTTCCCAGTATCATTAGGACGGCTTCCATCAGCGGACTGATGATTCGTTCCTTTTTGCTGGCGCGTTCAGTGGAGCGGATTCATCTAGGCATTATCGGCTGGGGACCGGTTGGGCAGTATCATTGTCAAATGGTTACGGCTCTGTATGGGGACCAAGTCGAGCGTATCCGGATTTTCGATATCAAGGGAGTAGACTTATCAGGAATCTCATCTCTCTTTAGAGATAGGATGGAAGTGGCTAAGACGTGGGCGGACGTTTATCAGCATTCTAATATCTTCATTACTTGTACCGTATCAGAACATCGGTATATCGATCTCCCCCCTGAAAAGGGTAGCCTTCTGCTGAATGTTTCACTTCGTGATTATAAGCCGGAGGCTTTAGCTTCGGTAAAAGCCATCATTGTCGACGATTGGGATGAAGTGTGCCGTGAGAATACGGACATTGAGCAGCTTCATCTGAAACAGGGGCTAACTCGTGACGGCACTCGACGGATTACCGATGTCGTCTTGCGCCACAGCCTAGCTGATTTCAGCGAAGATGAACCGATCTTCTTCTGCCCGATGGGGATGGCCGTTTTCGATATTGCTACAGCGGTGTATTACGTGAAGCAAGCGAGGGAAAAAGGGATAGGAACTGAGCTGGAGTAGGGGAGAGCAATAATGTGAGCAATTCTGTCCATATAACAGCGAAAACCCGCTTATCGAGCGGGTTTTTTATTATGTTATGAATGATAGGCATCTTTAATAAATTGAATAAAATGTGCAGTGGCTGAGCTGAACAGCTTGTTTTTTTTCCAAGCCAATACATGACTTGTAGTTCGTTCAGGTTCAAATGGAACAAAACAGGTACGATCACTTTCCCGGATAGAATATGAGCCACTTACACAAATGGCATAGCCAAGCTTTTGTTCTACTAGAAGCATGGCGTTTGTCAAAAGATTATGTAAGGCAAAGATACGAAGGCTCTCATTCTCGACCCCAAGCCAGCTTGCGATCTCATTTTGCACAATCGTACGACGAGGTAGAATTAGCGGTAAAGTAAGAATATCCTGAATGCTAATAGAAGTTTTCTGGGCGAGAGGATCATCTCGTCGCATAAGAATGCCCCACTGTTCCTGATAAGGCAAGCGAATATAATCATATTTGGCGGCTTCAATGGGCTCTAATAATATACCAATGTCAATATTTCCTCGGTCTAGCTTCTCTCGAATATCATCCCCATCCGCACTGTACAATTCATATTGTACCTTAGGATGCCGATTGGAGAATTCCTCTAATAACTCCGGCAACGCCCGGGATACCGTGGACTCTACACAGCCGATAGAGACTACGCCACCCACGAGATCCTTTTGTTCCGCCAGATCTCTTTCTGTTTTCTCCAATAAAGAAACAATCTCTTTCGCGCGTTGCTGAAATAAAAGTCCACTGTCTGTTAATGTAATCTGCCTTTTTCCCCGAGTAAACAAGCTGGTCCCCAGCTCTTCTTCCAGATCCATAAGCTGCCGGCTTAAAGTTGGCTGGGTAATGTGGAGGATTTCCGCCGCATTGGTTATATTCCCTACCTTAGCTACTGTTAAAAAATATCTGAGAACACGAACATCCATTATTTTTAACATCCTTCCAAAATGCATCTGATAGATTGGACTTCCAAACCATACATATTAGGCATGATAAGCGATTTAACATAGGTATTAGATATTTTTTACTTTTGAATTTACCATAGATTTAAAACCATTACAAAACGGGGTTAAACAAATGAGTGAAATGGAAACGGCGCTTACGAAACCAAGATTATTTTCAGATAAGCAATTAATGAAATTATTCCTCCCCTTAATTGTAGAACAATTATTAGAATCTCTGATGGGCTTGGTCAATTCGATCATGGTAGCTTCCGTCGGAGAATCAGCAGTATCGGGTGTATCCTTGGTAGAAATGGTGATGTTACTGCTGATCAGTTTATTTGCAGCGTTAGCAACCGGAGGGGCTGTGATTGTTGGTCAATATCTTGGAAAAAAACAAGAGAATCAGGCCGGAGAGGCAGCGAATCAACTTATTTGGTTTGCCGGTGTTGCGGGGCTTGTGATTATGGCTTTGATTTATTTGCTGAAAGGATTTATTTTACACGGGTTATTTGGAACGATTACAGAGGAAGTGTATGGACATGCCAATACTTATTTAATAATAGTTGGGGCGTCTGTTCCTTTTCTGGCGCTTTATAATGCTGGTGCTGCGATATTCAGAACGATGGGGAACTCCAGGTTGCCTATGAATATTATGTTGGTTATGAATCTTGTGAATATCGCAGGGAATGCTTTGTTGGTTTATGGGCTTGATATGGGGACTACAGGAATTGCTATACCAACCCTAATCTGCAGAATAGGTGCTGCTGTTTGTATTGTTGTGCTTGTATCTAACCCAAAGAATCTTTTATCTCTGAAAAAGACCCTGCGGCATAAATTTGATGGCAAGCTGATTAAGCAGATGATGAGAATTGGTGTACCTTATGGACTGGAAAATGGAATGTTTTATATTGGACGGTTATTGATATTGAGTTTAGTCTCGACTTTTGGAACAGCGGCTATTGCAGCGAATTCTGTAGGGAGTACGATTGCTTCCTTGCAGGCTTTGCCCGGAATGGCCATCGGCTTAGGGATGTCTGTTGTGATTTCCAGATGTGTAGGTGCTGGAGAGTATACTCAAGCTAAGTATTATACGAAAAAGATTATGGGTATAATCTTTTTGGCACAGGTGGTTAGTTCAATTGTGAGTTTAGCTTTGTTTCCAAGTATACTGAGTATTTATCATTTTTCACCAGAAGCGGAGCTATGGGCAACGAGGATTGTATGGAGCCATGCGATCGTTATGATGTTGATCTGGCCTTTTGGGAATGCATTACCTACCGTTTTTCGTGCGGCCGGAGATGCAAAATTCCCTATGATCGTCAGCATGATTACGATGATGGGTTGTAGAATTCTGTTCGCTTATGTGTTGGTTTATTGGTTTCATATGGATATGTTTGCAACGTGGATTGCAGTTTATTGTGATTGGTTGATCAAAGGAGCTTTGTTTATTTGGCGGTATATTAGTGGGAAATGGACGAAATTCCAGGCGATACAATAAAGACAGCCCCGATGAAGAATACATCGGGGCTGTCTTGCGACTGGTGCAAACAGATTAAAGCGTATAACCGAAGCCTAGAATAGTAAAGCACTTATCCTGATCTTCGGGCACCATTCTGATTTCTATCTGATGCTCACTGCTAGCTTCGTTTTGATATAGAATTACCGGATTGCAATGTGTCCAGTTGTTCACGTGAGGATCAGCAGTAACTGCAAGGCTGCCGTCTACGAAGATATCCGCCTTGCCGAACTCGCTGCTGCCGGAATCCTTATATACGAGGATGAGATTTCTACTCGTTATTGTTAACTTGAAGCTCTGTTCCCCTGATGCCCTTGAATGCATCCAATTATGCGGGAATTCCGGAGTGCCGTGAGAGTCGGCATCCATTTCTACCCGCTGCAAATCGGTATCGATCCCCGAAAATCCGCCTGCTTCGATCTTACCTGCGTCAATATAGTTTTTTCTATCCAGCAGGAGGGTTCCGGAAAAATCATTCCCGATGACCGGGTGTTGATCCAATAAGATGTCATCTTCATTCATTAGTGATTTATGGGTTTCGGTGAATAAATAAGCGAGACAATCAGCCATTACCCGGTGACCCTCATTTGTCGGATGATAGATATCATAGAAAAATTGCCGTTTAGAGATGATGTTGCCTTCAGCTTTACTCAGGCGGAACTGCTCGGATACGGCATTCTTTACACTAACCATAGGAAGATCATAATGGCGGCCAATGGGGGAGAGCCGATCCTGCAGGTTCCAGTCATTCATAAACACACTGAATAGAAGGATAACGGCTGGCTGATGATCGGCGGAAAGTATTTTTAAGCATAAGCTTTCAAAACAATTGCCCTTCGTTTCATCCCCTTCGTCGTTTACCGCAAATTCCACTACCACGATATCTGGTGTTACGGACCCGTCTCTAAGAATATCTCTTTCATAACGGATGACACCAAGCTCGGAGGGTGTCCCGCCGACCCCAGCCTTCACAAAGTGGATGTTCTCACCACCATTTGTGCCGAATAAGTCTTTAAAGCTTAAATACGACTGATAGGCATAACATTCTGTGTGTATCGGCTTAGCACCGGCTCCTTGAGTAATGGAACCTCCAATATAAGCGATCGTGACTTCCTCGCCCTTTATAGCCTTATTTATGGCAGCTTTTAATCTTTTATTATTGCCAGCGTGCAGCAAGGATTGCGTAATGATCTTTTGGTACTCATTCGATTCAAAAGCAACCGGCGGTTCAAGGATTAGCTCTGGAACAGAATAACCGTCATGCAAATAAAAAATAACACTCGCAATCGCCAGTTCGCCTGCATTATTAAATTCAAACGCAAATTTTCCGAGCACATCATCCTCTTCAGAACCCGGACAATCTGCTAACCTCAAAATAACCTCTGAACCATCGGAGGGGCAGGGTACACGTAAATGACTGCCGGATTCATATTTACTGGTTTTTCCCCAGTGCTGCAATAAAAAAATTACAGGATCTTCCTGCGCGTTAGCCCTTCTGACGGATATTCCGATACTGTGGACTAATTTGCGAAATCCTGTACTGCTCCCCAGAAGCTCCAGAATTGCTGCATCTGTGACGCCACCTATAAATTTGGTCTTGTCGATCAGATAGCTGCCTTCCAGATAAACTTCTTGTGACGGTTTCCCTTCAGCTCTTGCTGTTGCTTCAATGGCTGCTTCATACAGCACAAAAAAGCCGTTTCTACGATCAGCCGGGTCCTTTGGAGCCTTCGGACCTTCAATCTGTTCGCCTGCAATGAATTCGTTATTCTTTTCCATATGGATCATCCTCGCTTTGTAAGGTTCTCTTATTATGGATGCGCTTGCAAATGAAATGATTCTGCTACAGGGAATACCTGTTAACAGTAACATCAAATATCTAGATTGTTCAACCAATAAACAAAGTTTCATTTAATAATTACAAAAACTTGCTAGTTTGCACATGGAAGTTGAAATCGCTTACTTATATAATGTGCCTAGTCATACGAAAATAGGATGCTTAAGGGGAGAATAATCATGCCTACGCAGGAAATAAACCTTGTGAAGCAGGGCAAAGCTGCCAAGATTTACGTGGATCCCAAAGGGAAGGATTATGCCGGTTTACGGCGCGTGGCTCAATCTTTTGCAGCAGATGTTAAACAGGTAACAGAGGTAGAACCTGAAATATATACAGAATTGCAGGAATTGGGTGGAACAGTCATAATCGCTGGATCGATCGGCAGTAATGAGCTTATCGATCGTTTAATTGCGGAGGGAACTGTGGATGTGTCCGCTATCCATGGGAAAAGGGAATGTTATCAAATTCAGGTAGTTGAAGAACCGACAGCAGGAGTGGACAAGGCGCTCGTCATTGTGGGAAGCGATAAACGCGGGACGATGTATGGGATTTATTCTATCTCTGAAAAAATTGGCGTTAGTCCGTGGGAATATTGGGCAGATGTTATACCAGAGAAAAAAGTAGATTTGATCTTACTTGATAGCCAGCTACATAGGATCTCCAAAGAACCTTCGGTTAAATACAGGGGTATTTTTTTGAATGACGATTGGCCGTCCTTGGGCTCTTGGGTAACTCAAAGATTTGGTGATTTTAATGAAGATTTCTATGACAAGGTGTTTGAACTAATTCTTCGATTAAAGGGGAATTATTTATGGCCAGCGATGTGGAGTGCCGAATTCAGCCTTAACGGTAAAAGCAATCCAATCGCCAACGCCCAGCATGCACAGGAATACGGCATTATAATGGGAACCTCTCATCATGAACCTTTATTTCGGGCAGGCAGTGAATGGCAGAAGGTATATAACCAATATGGAACAAGTAACTTATGGGATTTTGCCCGAAACAAACAGGCCATTACGGATTTCTGGGAAGATGGAATTAAACGGAATCAGGACTTTGACAATTTAATTACATTAGGGATGCGGGGAGAAAGTGATTCTGCGCTGGAGGGCTCCGACCAGGAGAATATTGACCTGCTGAAGGACATCATCCTTACGCAAAAAGAATTATTAAAGAAATATAATCTTGAGCACTCGCCCCAAATTCTAGCCGTATACAAGGAAGTGGAGAAGTATTGGTATGGCACTGCTGAGGTTGAAGGCTTGAAGGACTGGGAAGTCCTGAATGAGGTTACGATCCTGCTGGCTGATGATAACTTTGGCAATCTCCGCAAAATCCCAACGGAACACGAACGTGATCGGAGTGCAGGGTGGGGGATGTATTATCATTTTGACTATCATGGTGGTCCGCATTCCTATGAATGGTTAAATACGATTCCGCTGGAAAAGGTTTGGGAGCAAATGTGTATGGCATTCGACTATGGCATCCGTGAGGTATGGATTGTGAACGTCGGGGATTTGAAGCCTATGGAATTGCCCATTTCCTACTTTATGGATTTGGCCTATGACTTTGAAGCTTGGGGTACTGGAGCGATTAACCGGACTGAGGAATATACCAAACGATGGGTAGAGCAGCAGTTCGGATATGCACTGGAACAAGAGACATGCCTGGGCATCGCGCAATTGCTGAGTGATTATACCCGAATAAATGGGCGCCGCAAGCCGGAGATTATTTATCCGTCAACCTTCAGTCCAATCCATTACAATGAGGCACAGAGAGTGCTAAAGCAGGCGATTAGGATGGAGAATGCCGCTGACCAATACTATGCTCTTATTCCTGAATCATTAAAAGATGCGTACTACCAGCTTGTATATTTCCCTGCTGCTGCCTCAGCCAATGTGCTCAAAATGCAAATATATGCTGGACTTAACGAGCTATATGCTGGACGAGGCAGTGTATTGGCAAATACTTACGCTACTCTGACTCATGAAGCCATCGAAAGGGATAAACAGCTGGAACAGGTTTATAATAGCGGAATTTCAGAAGGGAAATGGCAAGGGATGATGAGTTCCCCTCATGTCGGGTATATTCACTGGAATGCAGAAGGGTGGAAATATCCAGAGGTGAGCATGTTGATTCCCGCTAAAGGCTCTATATTGATTGTTGATGTTGAAGGTACGGAGCAAGCGTATGTTGCGGGTACAGCGAATCTTCCGGTTTTTACAAATCTTCAAAAGGAAAATTATTGCATTACAATCAGCAACGGTGGAGAAGCGGGTTTTGAATATCAGGCAAAAAGCAGTGTAGCTTGGATCAAGCTTGAGAAAACATCGGGGTGGATCAAGGCTGGGGAGTCCTTACAGGTTTTTGTAGATTGGGAAAAGGTCCGTGAGGCATCGACGGGTGAAATTACGATCTGTGGTGCCGGGGGCACCGTTAAGGTGAATGTAGCTGTGGATTGGACTGACATTCAGGATGTGCCAGCGATGACCTTTATCGAGGCGCATAATAGAGTGGCAATTGAAGCGGAGCATACCTCAAGCCGTGTTGCACAATCAGGGGTGGAATGGAAGACCATTGCTAACTATGGGCGTTCTTTATCCTCGGTTAAAATGTTTCCGGATGCTGTATCTTTTGAACAACCGGAGTGTGCACCTTATCTGGAATATCAGGTTTTAGTACAGCAGGATGCAGATTACAGCTTAACCGCGTATATTGCCCCAACGAACAACCTGTCACAGTCCAGTGGATTAAAATATGCGATAGGCTTCGATGCACAGTCGCCAGTGATTACGGATGCTCTACCTACGGATTTTGCGGGTGGCAATCATGATAATGAACCGTGGTGCCGCGCGGTTATGAATAATATCCATACCGTGACCACCATTCATGCTTTAACGAAGGGTATCCATACCCTCCGCTTTTACGGATTGGATGCGGGCCTGGTCCTGCAAAAGCTTGTGTTGACCGCTGCGGAGCTGCCGTATACCTATTTGGGCCCAGAGGAGAGCTTCTATACTAGGGGGATGCACTAATTCTTAGTTAGAGCTAATTGAAGGGCTGAATCCCCGAATGGTTCAGGGTCCTCCGTTATTTCAAGGCAGATGACGGAGGATAACCCTTGATATTTTTGAAAACATTACTGAAGTAGGCGACATCTTGATAACCACAGTGCTCTGCTACTTCGGACACATTGAAGCCACCTGCGGACAGAATCATCTCGGCATTGTTCACCCGTACTTTATTTATGAATTCCTTATAGGTGGAACCGGTGTTTTGCTTGAACAGCTTGCCAAGATATACAGAATTTAAGGCAACCAAATCAGCTAGTTCCTTGATCGTAACTTCCTCCGAATAATGATCCATAATATAGGTCATTACTTTTTGGATTCTCAGATCGATTAGAGGTGTCTCTTGATGGTGGGTTATGCTTAACAGGCGATACACGATCAGTTGAAAAATGGCTCTGGCCTTCATTTTATAAAAAGCCTGTTTGCCCATCCATACATGCGAGAAATCTTTGATGTCTGCTAGGATCTCTTTAGTTCTCCAATTTTTTGTTACAGTCTCAAAAGGGAGCTGCACATGATTGTCCGCCCCCTCCCAGAAGAAATTAAACGCAAAAGAACGCATGGGTGCCTCCTTAAAGGTCTGCGCTTCCCGAATACTTCCGGAAGGTGCATAGAGCATATCACCAGCTTCAACCGTAAATTTCTCCCCATTAATAAAATAGTTCGATTTCCCTTCCACAATGAAGGTAAGGTCATGGAAATCTATTTTGCTCCTCGTTATCTCCCAATCCGGGAAGGATCTGCGGTCGACGAACAAAAAAACATTCGGAACTAGATTCTCATATTTGCCAATGTCCATTTCAGCCATTGCTCCTTCCATATAACTAGAGCCGCACCAATACCGTTTGTATATTATACCGAAATGAAACCTATAACGAAAAGACTCTTTTAATCATTGGGAATGCCGTACGCCATGCATAATGAAATCCTTGAATTGTCGGTCCGTTGCCCGGTCTTCCTCCGTAACCATACCGCCCCGCTGATGTGTAATAATAACGGCTTTTTGTAAATACATGAAATACAGGTGGGTGGACTTCTGCAGAATGTTCAGCCACTTATTTTTTTCCTCTGGAGCCACTGTTATTGTGTCAAGCAGTATAAGTCGCGAATACCAGCCTTCCATAGCCTTCTTAAAGTCAGGCAGTTCTGCAGGATTCTTAGAAAGCGTGCTGTAGTAAACTCCAAAAATGGCATCATAGTAAATCAGTGACTCCTGATGATCTCTTAGCGCCAAATATTTATCCAGAATGTTCTCTAGTGATTGTACCGGCTGTTCAAAATCAAAATCAAACAGCAGCTGGCCAAACATCCGCTCCAGGTTAAGGACATAGATTTGAGCGGCTAATTCTTCTTTGTCCTTATAATGATGATACAAAGTGCGCCGGGAGACCCCGGCTTGTTCTGCAATTTGAGCCATATCCGTACGTTCAATACCTTGAGCACAGAACAAGCTGAGCGCTGTATCCTTAATGATCTCCCTCGTCATTTGCATCTGCTTTTCACGCAAATTCATTAATTTTCTCTCCTGCCTTGTGCGAATATTTCGCTAATTCTGTGCTATTTCTGAGCTGGCTTCGACGTCATGAGGAACTTGCTGCCCACGGAATAGGGTTTCTGATGGTTGACCGCATCACCTAGCCATTTCAGAAGCTTCACACCATCTTGTTCAGCCTGAAAGAAGGTCTCTCTGGTTGCGAAAGTGTGCGGGGTTGTATCCGTCTTTACATTTAACCCATAGTCGGTCAGATAGTAATAATAATTAGGTAAAGTGGCAGCCAAAGAAGATACCGATTGCCGCATTTCCTGTGACCATTCATTAATAATGCGTTGATCTCTGGGCCCCTTGTAATCGTTGATGTTGTTCTGAAAGTGGATCAGAATCTCGTCAAATACCGAGTAGGATTGCAATATTACCGCATTCGCAGGCAGTAGATGACCGTTCGCTTTAAATGCTGCCCCGATGATGTCCGCTTCAGGGGTATACCCAAAGTTCTTAACGAAGTCTGCCTGCCATTCCTTATTCACAACATTTGGCCACTTGTCTGATTTCAGGAAGGAACTGTCTGAATATTGGAAGATCTCGGAGTCTTTGTAATGAGAGGCGATCTCCGGAGCCCAGAAGGCGGACCCGAATCCACCAGCACTTTCACCTGCAATTAGCAGTTTTCCGGGCTTTTCCACGTTGGCATATATCCAATCAAGGCTGCTTCGCACATTATTGCTGCCGTTATAACGCATTGTAAAGGTGCTGCCATCCTCTCTTTTATATTCAACCGTACGGTTACCGATATGGAAATCACCCGTCGAATAGGGAAGGTAGACCACATTCCATCCATGAAAAGGATTGTCAGGGTTATCCGTATCCATCATGCCTCTCAGCAATGTCAGCATATAGAAGGGGATATTGGGGAAATAGTTGCCCGTATCTCCACCTTTAATGAAGTTCATGAGCTTGATTGGGTGCGCAGCGCTTTGGGCATCCCAGCTGGCCCCTCCACCGGAAAAGAAGATGATCCAGTTATTAGTCTCACCCTTTTTATTCCACATAAAATACTCTGATCCATCACTTGAAATGACATTTCCGTCCAGCTTGACTTTATTCCACTCATAAGGCTTCACTTCCGTGATTACGGGGGTGGCGGTGGCCGGTCTCTTGATCACAAAAGCGCTAATCGCAAGAATAGCAATCAAAGCAAGGCTCAATAATCCAATGCATGTGAATATCGTAATTTTCCCCATTCTTCTCATATACATCTCTCCCTTAATTGGAGTATACGCTACGTTAACTCATTGCGCAATGTGTATACTTAAATTCAAAATAAACAATCATAATCGAAAAACGGGATGTCCTCGCAGCCTTTTATACATGGCTACAGGGACACCCCGATGTTGTATGTTACTTCATTTAATTAGATTCTACACTTCGATTTCAAATGTTCTAATCTCGTAAGGATCAAGTACAAAGGTAATGACAGGTTCAGTGTGAACCTCACCTTCAGGACGTTCCATTAAATTACACTCTTTCCATGAAATAATGTTCAAGTCGCTCATCATATCAATCTGCTGGCGGCTTCCGGAATAGTCGTGAACACGTACGACTAATTTTTGGCCATCTTCAGATTTCTTAAGGGCAGATACCATAACTGTATTCGTAGAAAGACGAATCATGGACTTTGTTTCCACTTCAGCTTGCCCCATGGTGCTCCGCAGTGGATTGTTGATAGACCAGGCTTGACGGACGGTATCACCTTGTAGCCAATCCCCAGTATGAGGCAGGATAGAGTAGGTGAATGAATGTTCGCCTTGATCCGCATCAGGGTCAGGGTGTGTTGCCGATTTGATTAGGGATAAACGCATCACATTATCCTTGATATCGTAGCCATATTTGCAGTCGTTCAGCAAGCTGACGCCATAACCACGATCTGATAAATCTGCCCACTGATGACCCACAGTCTCGAATCTAGCGTAATCCCAGCTAGTGTTCCAATGTGTTGGCCGCTTAACATTACCGAACTGGATATCATAAGTGGCATCGGTAGCTCGTATCGCAACAGGGAAGGCTACTTTCATTAGCTGTTTTTTCTCATGCCAGTCTACATTCGTTACGAAGTCGATACGACGATGTCCAGCGTGTAAGATCATTTGCTGTTTAATCGTGGAATCCATATAACTCCATGTGAATTGCACAATACAACGTAATGAACCATTTTCTATGACTTCAATGCTAGTGCAGTCGATCACTTCGCGCATTTTTTGCTGATAATAGATGTCAATGTCCCAAGCTTCGTGTGCTAATGGTTTATCCTCAAACACTTGGAACACATTACCGTGACTTCCATTAGCTAATACTTGACGCTGTTCGTGTTTATCAAAGATGGATGACAATTGACCTTGCTCGTTCCACACTATTTCAAGATGAGGCGTTGAAATTCCTGATTCACTTAGCTTGAATGGAGTGCTTAGTGGCTCAGAATTCACATCTGTCACGAAGGAGATGGTGGTGTATCCGAGAGAAGGAATGTCGGACACTTCAATGATCCAACGGTCACCTTCACGTTGAGCTTGAAGTTGTTTACCTTCTGAATTTACCCAATGCCCTGCTTCCATCCCAGTCTCTACTGCGATTTCTACAAGCTCAGTGACTTCCCAAGAAGCATTGTTCCAGATGGTATATTTACCGGCTTCACTTCCGTTCACTAGTGCCTTCGTAGATTGTTCCCATACAGATTGACCAATGGCTTCGGCTTGAGCATATTCAATCGTACTGTCTTCATACACTTCACGGATCGAAGAGCCAGGGATAATATCATGGAATTGGTTACGCAAAATAATTCTCCAGCCCTCGTCTAAGTCGGTCTGACGATAGTTCGACCAATCTTCAGACACCACACTTTGCAGTGCGTTTAGCCATTCCGCCTCGCGGTATAGCAGTTCAAGCTTGCGGTTCATCCGCTTATTGTAGGCTTGGCTAGTGTACGTGCCGCGGTGATATTCTAAGTAAAGCTCACCATCCCATACATGGACATAACGATCTGTATTAGCAACGGTTTCTTGCAGATTACGGAAGTAATCTCCTGCTGTTCCTGTTTCAATTTTCGGTAGTCCTGGGAGATCGCTCAGTCTACGGCGCATCTCTAGCATTTCACGGTTAACCCCGCCGCCGCCATCACCATATCCGTAAGAAAGTAATAAATTGCGATTCACTTCTTTGTCCCGGTACGTATCCCAAATCCCTTTTACAGTCTTAGGAATGATGCGGCCATTATAGGTGTAGAACCAAGAATCTTCTTCAGACCAAGGCTCAGGTGTTGTAATGAAGTGTGTTAATACTTCAGTGCCGTCAATACCACGCCATTGGAAGGTATCATGTGGCATGCGGTTGTATTGATTCCAGCTAATTTTCGTGGTCATAAACGTATTAATTCCTGATTTTTTTAGAATTTGTGGCAAGGACCAGCTGTAGCCAAATACGTCCGGCAGCCATAAATAATCACATTCAACACCAAATTCATTTCGCAAGAAGCGAGTACCATATAGCAATTGACGGACAAGAGACTCACCTGAGGTTAAGTTACAATCCGCCTCTAGCCACATGCCACCGCCAGCTTCCCAGCGTCCTTCAGCTACACGTTCACGAATCTTCTCGTAGATTTCTGGATAATCGTTTTTGATGTATTCATAGAGCTGAGGTTGAGTCTGTAAAAAAGTATAGTCAGGGAACATTTCCATCAGACGGAGTACGGTCGAGAAGGAACGCGCACATTTCTCACGGGTATGCTTCAATTGCCATAACCAAGCTACATCAATATGGGTATGACCAATACAGGTAACAGTAACTGGCGAAGACTTTTCCATTTTATTAATTTCATCACGCAAATAATTACGAGCTTCCTCGATCGAAGCGTAGAAGACCTCTGAACCTGGACGAGACCAGTCAATCAGAAGAAACGAGCGGTCTACTGTGCTTAGCAGCTGTGTATATTCTGGTGTTTTTGAATCGAGTACGTTCAGCGTCTCAACTACAGCAAGTGCAGTAAAGTAGAAATCATCCGTTGCATCGTCCAGCCAACAAATTTCTGCCATACGAATGCCATGGGTTTGATCTTTTTTAGGACCGCCACCTTCAAGTCCCGACCATAAACGGAAGGTAAGTGGAAGCTTCGTACCTACCGTTTCATCCGGCAAGAACACTTCTGTATGATTGGAATCTACGCCTTGATAGGGTTTACCATTGTAAAAGAATAAAGATTCAAAGCCGGAGTTGTTTCCGGCACCCGTCTCGCCAAAATCAAATCGACCCAGTACCCTGCGTCCTGCCCAAGAGGCGGGTACGTCTATCTGTGTCGTTAGCCATAAATACAAATCGCGGCCTTTCCAGGTATCGCCAACCTGTAGCTTAGACCATTCTCCATCCACGGGTGGTTCCGCTGCAATTTCACCTTGTTCGTCAATCATAGAATTGAAAAAAGGAATGTGTATTCGATCCCGGTAACGATATTCGGAAATCTCGTTTAGTTGGGAGTTGAGTTTACGTTTGGTTAGAAACATGAGTAATAGCCCTCCATTATCTTGATGGGGGACGAGGATTATAAGACTTATAGGGTAATTACAGGTTTGTTTGGGGGGTAGAAACCAACTATAGACGATTTTAAGCGAGATGTAAACTCATGATAAAGAAAAAGTATGCGGGGAAGAAAGATTTACATCTAAAAATGAATGCGCTCCCATTGCACAAAAAGAAAGGTGGTGTTAAGCTTCTAATCCTAAAGGTCTAGATTTTGAAGGAAGGTGAATTTGTTGAATATAAAGAAATTTTATCAAAATCATTTACGAAAAAAACTGTTTAATAAAATTTTAGCTATATATTCATCCATCATCATTATTACGCTCATTGCCTCTTCCATTACCGTTTATAAATACTATGAACAGACGATCACGCGTCAACATGTTGATGCTAATCGAGAGGTATTGGATTACGTGAGTTTATATATGAATCAGCAGTACGAAGGGATCCAATTGGCCATCCAGCAAATTTATAGTGATGCTTCTGTAAGTGAGGATTTGTCCTACTTTTTGCAACATGATTATGGAGATTATCTAAAATATCGTTTAGATCAGTTTGCTGAGATTGGGAGCTTCGTACCCCATACATTCGATACTTACTTCAAAACATATTTGAATCAGAAAAGTGGTATTTCTGACGTTATCTTATACAGCACTGAGAAAGAATTTTATTATTTATATAAAAATAATACACGACAGCTCTACAAAAGAGATATAGATATTTCAGAGCAAAAATCACCCATACCCAAGAATGGTTGGGTTTCGCATGAGAAAAAATTATTACTTAAGGAAATAAGGGAAGACAATAACAATTTGTATACGATGACTAGGGAGCTTAAAGATCCGATTTCATTGAAAACGATCGGTATGCTCATTATAGATTTTGATGCTGAACTTATTTCAAAATGGCTTGGTACGAAAGGTACAGAGAATAATGGTCAAGTGTTGGTTCTAACACCAAGCGGTGATGTCATATATGATTCCTTAGGAAGGTATATGGGACAGCAGTATCCGCATATCGCTGGTCTTTATTCAGACAACTGGACTGCACTGGATGGATTATCCAAAGTTAACTTAAATACAACGAATAGCTCAGGTCTTATTGTGGCAGGGATCATTCAGAAGTCGCAGGTCAATAAAGAAATGGTGGTAGTACGAAATTGGATTATCGGGATAACGGCAGCACTTATTGTTGCGGCAATGTCCATTACATACGGAATCATTTTACGTTTCTCTAAAAAAGTGAAGATCATTGTCAAATCTATGAAGCGCTTACAGGAAGGCGACTTAAGTACACGCATTCACCTTAACCGAGAGGATGAATTGCAGCTCATTGCCAACAATTTTAACTATATGTGTGAAAGACTAGAGCTGTATATTAATAAAGTTTACATTTCAGAAATTACGCAAAAAAATGCAGAACTCGTTGCTCTTCAATCGCAGATTAATCCGCATTTTTTATATAACACGCTTGAAGCTATAAGGATGCGGGCTATTTCGCAAGGTGCGAAGGATGTAGGTCAGATGATTTACATTTTATCTACGTTATTCCGAACGATGATTAAGAAAAGTATGGTTGTTACCATCGCTGATGAGATTGAATATTGCAATCTATATCTTGAGCTGTTTCAGATTAGGCATAAAGATAAGCTTCAAATCGAGTCGCGAATAAGTCCAGTGGCTATGAATTGTTCTATCGTTAAACTGCTGATTCAGCCGGTCATAGAAAATTATATTGTCCACGGATTTAGGCCCGAACGCTCCGATAACCTAATCCGCATTGAAGTCACTGAATCTGACGGCAGCATTCAAATTGCTATTAGAGATAACGGAAATGGGATTATTCCCAGCAAGCTAACGGAACTTCAAAAAACACTTCAAGTCAGTATGCGAATGGATGCACCACCTTCCTCGCTTGGACTATGTAATGTGAATGAGCGAATTAAGCTTTATTATGGGGTTGAATATGGATTATCGATTGCTAGTGAGATAGGTGTAGGAACATCAGTCATCATGAATATACCAGTGGTAAGGGAGAGTATTAAATAATGTACAACATACTTATTGTGGATGATGAACCTCTTATTCTTGAAGGATTACGTTCAGTGATCGAATGGGAAGATTATGGACTAAGAATCGCTGGGCAAGCGAGTAATGGGGAAGAAGCTTTAGAATTTTTGCATAGCCATAACGAAGCCATTGACATATTAATTACAGATATTACGATGCCAAAGCTTACGGGACTTGAACTCATTCAACAAATTAAGTCTTTTGATTCAAAAATGAGATTTATTATCTTAAGCGGCTATGAACAATTTGAGTATTTAAAAGCTGGAATGAGCCTAGGCATTGAGAATTATATTCTTAAACCCATTAACATAAAAGAATTGGAATCGACCATTGAGCAAATTGTTGAGGTCCTCAATCAAGAGGATGTTGAACAATTTCATGCGAAGGAGGATCAGCAAGTTTTACGTAACAATATTCTAAATCGTTGGGTCACAGGAAATATAGACAGACAGGAGCTATTGCATCGTTCAAACGTCTTAAATATTTCTCTGGACCGTTCATGTTTTACGGTGGCTGCGATTCGGCTTATTACGGAACATGAAGAGGATGAGGGTCAACTGCACCCTAATCAACTTATGGAAGAATGTTATCGTATCGCTGTGCAGTCCGTAGCAGAGCGCGGAACAGTTATTGTTTTTATAGATATGGAAGGTGATCTTGTTCTTATTGTTGCGGAGTCGGCTGAAGATGAGAACAAAGAAGAAATGTATTGCATGCTGCAACAAGTGCAATGTGAGATTATGCATGAATTAGGAAAGTCTGTCTGGATTACGATAGGAAGTAAGGAATATACTTTTCAAGAAGTACCACAAAGCTATAAAAAAGCGAAAAGTTTATATGTGGATCATCTGATGCTGCCGGGCTACCCGATTATAGATGTGGACCAACTGTCGAAGATGGTGTTACATGAGGAAAAGCTCGAAATTGATTATGAAGCATTTACTAAACTATTATTATCTGGAGAGCGTGAGGCGGCAAATCAATTTATCGCAGAAACATTCCAAAAGCTGTTCGGATGTGGCGTGATTACACGCATTGATAATTACAACGTGGCGATTGAATTAATGTTGATCGCTAAGAATATGGAGAAGAACTGTAATTTCAGTGCGGTGTTTAATCCTTTGTTACGCATCCATACCATTGAGCAGTTGCTTCATCATGTGCAGGAAAGTGTGAATGAAACGCTGGACCAATTATCGCTAGTGAGTGATGAACTCAGTCCGAATATGAGATATATGGTGGATCAAGTGAGCAAACATTATAGAGAAGAACTATCTCTGAAGACGCTCAGTCAGCGAATGAATATGCATCCTACTTACTTGGGACAGCTATTTCAGAAGGAGATGGGGCGAAGCTTCTCTGATTATGTGAATCAATTCCGAATTGAAAAAGCAAGACAATTGCTGCTTCAAACTACGTTATTAACCAATGAAATTGCAGCTGAAGTAGGATATTTAGATCCAGCGTATTTTTATCGCCAGTTCAAAAAATCAGTAGGCATATCTCCAACAGAACTTCGAAAGATGTATAAAAAAGAAAAGGCGTAGGATTTAGGAAATGTTCCCGGGTGTCACGTTCAAGTGGAGGGTTCACGAACGTTGGTCACGAGAATGTTTCCTTTTTTTTGTTCAAATCATAAGTCGATCTTTAATTTTTACATATCATTCTGGAGTTTTTCAACTTTATGAAACCGCTTTTATAGCCCAGAATAAAAGATAGTTAAAGGGGCAAGGAAATAAGATCGAAAGGGTATTACGGGGATTGTTTGGGGATAGAGAAGGGGGATGTAGAATAGTGTCTGCATTTTTCAAAAGCTTAAATAAGGATAAAGTACTGTGGTTTATGGTATTGCCAGGGACAATATGGTTCCTAATTTTTTGTTACTTACCAATGTTCGGAACCATTATTGCATTTAAGGATTTCAAGATTCATCGGGACGGTTTCTTTGCAAGCGTTTTAAATAGTAAATGGGTTGGCATTGAAAATTTCAACTTTTTGTTCTCGACGGAAGACGCCTATATTATTACAAGAAACACGATACTGTATAACTTGGCGTTGATCTCTCTCGGTTTAGTTCTTGCGGTGGGCATTGCGATCACCTTAAATGAACTTGTGAACAAACGGACGGCCAAAGTTTATCAAACGGCGATGTTTATGCCTTATTTCCTTTCTTGGGTAATTATTAGTTTCTTTACATTCAGCTTCCTAAGTGTAGATAAAGGGATCTTGAATCAAGTGATTACGTACTTTGGAGGCGATCCTGTTTCCTGGTATGGGGATACTCGATTTTGGCCATATATCCTAATTTTCATGGGGATTTGGAAATCAATTGGTTATTCAAGTGTTGTTTACTTAGCGGCTATTGCGGGTATCGACAAGTCCTATTACGAAGCGGCTATGATTGATGGGGCCAGCAAATGGCAGCAAATTAAGTTTATTACACTTCCCTTGCTTAAACCTTTAATGGTAACGCTAACGATTCTTGCGATTGGTGGTATTTTCAGATCTGACTTCGGTCTATTCTATCAAATTCCTCGGGATTCCGGTGTTCTATATTCCGTAACGAATGTTATCGATACTTATATCTATCGAAGCATGAGTACGACAGGAAACCTAGGGATGAGTACAGCAGCGGGTCTATATCAATCAATCGTCGGATTTATCATGGTAATTGTAACGAATTCTATTGTGAAAAAAATCAGCAAAGAAAACGCGATATTCTAGAAAGGAGTCAATTGACGTTATGGAAGTATTCAAACGTAAGCCGAAAGAAGTCGACAACAACGCCATTACTCCTTTTTGGAATGTGGTACTCAATATTGTGATAGGAATTTTCGCTTTTACCTGTGTGTTTCCGTTCTTGTTTGTCATAGCCATTTCTTTTACAGATGAGAAAGTCCTCGCTTTAAATGGATTTAGCTTAATTCCAGAAAAATTTAGTATGGCGGCATATCAGTTTGTTTTTAACACAGGAGATCAGTTATTTCGTTCCTTTGGAGTCACCTTACTTGTTACTGTACTAGGTACGCTCATTAGCTTATTTCTAATTACAACTTACGCCTATGTTCTTTCTCGAAGATCATTTCGCTATCGTAATTTTTTCAGCTTCTTCGCCTTTTTTACGATGTTATTCTCAGGCGGTATGGTTCCAAACTATATCGTAGCAACGCAGTTTTTACATTTGTACAACACGATCTGGGCTTTGATATTGCCAATAGCGATGAATGCATTCTTTATTCTAGTAATGCGGACCTTCTTCCAGACTTCAGTGCCTGATGCACTCATTGAGGCAGCTAAAATTGACGGTTCAGGGGAGTTTCGGACGTTCCTGCAAATTGTACTTCCGATCTCTTTACCAGGGATTGCAACGATTGGATTGTTCTGTACGCTGGGCTATTGGAATGATTGGTTTAATGCGCTGCTGTATATAGATGATGCGAGTCTTGTACCGCTCCAAGCGATGCTGATGCGAATCCAGAATAATATGGAGTTCGTCATTCAGAACAGTATGCAGATGGGATCAAGCTTTGAGATTGCTGCGACCTTGCCGACAGAAACCGTTCGTATGGCGATGGTTGTACTGGCGACCTTGCCTATAGCACTAGCGTATCCTTTCTTCCAAAAATATTTTGTACAAGGCTTAACCGTAGGCTCTTTAAAAGAGTAACGTTATTATGATGTATTTATTCGAATCGCTAGTACTAGGAAACGATATAAATAAAAAGTTAATTAATCTAAAGGGGGAAAATAGAAATGAAAGCGAAAAAAAGTTTAACGCTGGCTCTTGTAGGAACAATGCTTTTGTCTGGCCTTCTTGCTGGATGTGGTTCGAATAATAATACAAATGCTGCTAAAGAAACAAACAATTCAGCGGCTGCAGGGAATTCAGCAGAGAATACATCGGGATTAAAGCCATATGAGCTGAAGATGTATTTAATTGGTGGACCTCAAAAGGATTTGGATCTTGTACTAAAAGAAGTTAATAAATATACCCAAGAAAAAATTAATGCGACGTTGAACATTACGATGTTCGATTGGGGCGATTACGATAAGAAGATGCAAGTCATCACCGCTTCTGGTGAGCCTTATGACATTGCCTTTACCTCTTCTTGGACAAATGATTTCCGCCGTAACGCAGCTAATGGTACCTTCTTGGGTCTGAACGATTTGCTAGATAAGTATGGAAAGGAAACGAAAGAAGTTTTGGACCCTCGTTTCTTAGAAGGAACTAAGATTAAAGGTGAGATCTACGGTGTTCCTGTAAATAAGGAGCTTGGACAGCAATGGGTATGGCGCTTCAATAAGAAATATGTTGATAAATACAACATGGACATTTCCAATATTCGTACATTGGATGATCTAGAGCCACTTCTTAAAACAATTAAAGAGAATGAGCCTGCGGATATTACACCGCTAGCTGTTCCTAAAGGCTTTAAACCATTCATGCCATTTGACTATGTACTTGGTGATGAGTTACCTATCGGGGTCTATATGGATTCCACAGATGGCAAGGTTGTTAATATTCTGGAGACACCTGAACTTGCAACATCGTTAGATACGATGCGTAGACTTTACACAGCAGGTTACTTACGTCCAGACGTTGCAACCCTTGAAGGTATTGATAACATTAAGACAGGTAAATGGTTTGCCGATCGCGAAATCACACAGCCTTATGCAGAAAAAGGTTGGTCTCGTTCAGCAGGTTATGAAATTGTAACTTCGCCTATGCATGAGCCTTATGTATATACACAATCCGCCGCAGGTTCGATGCACGCTATTTCCGTAACCTCAGGTGATCCTGAACGGGCTATGATGTTCTTGAATCTTTTGAACACAGATAAGTACTTACGCAACTTGCTCAACTATGGTATTGAAGGCACTCATTATAAGAAAATCTCCGAAAATGTCATTGAAGATCTGCCAGCTATGCAAGATAGCTATGCAATGCCAGGCTTCACGCTTGGAAATATGTTACTGACTTATCTGCATGCAGATGACCCTGCTGATAAATGGGATGCTTTCAAGAAGTTTAATGATTCTTCAAAAGAAGCCCCTACCTTCGGTTTTGCATTTGACCCTACACCTGTAAAAACAGAAGTAGCAGCCATCAACAACGTAACTAAAGAATTTATGCCAGCGCTATACACAGGTTCTGTTGATCCTAAAACATATCTGCCAAAAGCAACCAAGAAATTTAAAGAAGCTGGACTGGAAAAAGTCATTGCTGAAGTTCAAAAGCAACTTGATGAGTGGAACCAGACAAAGAAATAAGCTTTGAACGTAACAAAACGCCTACGATTAATCTAAAGGTAACACAAATAGGATTAGTGGAGACGGGCAGCTATGCTGCCCGTCTCTCTATCTATACTCATTTTTATCAAGAGGAGTGGGAATATGGAACAATTTAGACTGCCAACGATCTCAATGCCGAAGCTTCCGCTTCCACAAGCGATTCAAGAGGTATTGAACGAAGCAGAGGAGAAATTAGCTCATCGGCCTAAACTACTGCAGCTCTTCAAGAACTGCTTCCCGAATACACTTGAGACAACGACTAAGCTCATGGATGATGGAACAACATTCATCATTACTGGTGATATCCCTGCTTCCTGGTTGCGGGATTCTGTAGAGCAGGTTATGCACTATGTGCCATTTGCGAAGAATGACCCGGATCTTCAACGTATCATTAGCGGTCTAATTAAACGACATATTCAGTATATACATATTGATCCGTACGCCAATGCGTTTAACGAAACAGCAAATGACTGGCATTGGAGCACTAGCGATATTACGGAAATGTCCCCTTGGGTGTGGGAACGTAAATTCGAGATCGATTCTCTCTGTTTTTCTATGCGTCTGGCTTATGCCTATTGGAAAGAAACGGGGAAGACTGATATATTCGACGCCGGATTTAAGGCAGCAATGGTCAAAATATTCAACTTATTTAAAACTGAACAGCGCCATAACGAATTATCTCCATACCGTTTTACGCGTAATAACGGAATTCCTGAAGATACGCTGCGCAACAACGGCCTTGGTATGCCTGTAAATTACACGGGTATGGTCTGGTCTGGGTTCCGATCAAGCGATGATGCTTGCGACTTTCATTACAACATCCCAGGAAATATGTTTGCCGTTGTTGCCTTACGTCATATGCAGGAATTCGCAGAATGGGTATTCCGTGATCTTGAATTTCTGGAAGAGCTTAAAGCATTAGAAGCGGACATTGATCATGGCATCAAGCTGTATGGGATTTACCGTCATCCTAAGTTTGGTCCAATCTACGCCTACGAGACCGATGGGTATGGCAACTACTGCTTGATGGATGATGCGGGAACACCGGGACTCATGTCGATTCCTTATCTCGGCTATGTTACGGCAGAGGATGAGATTTATCAGAATACACGCCGATTTGCGCTGAGCAAGGAGAATCCTTTTTACTTTGAAGGAACCGCAGCGAAAGGGATTGGCAGTCCACATACTCCGAAAGATTATATCTGGCATATGGCATTGTCTATGCAAGGTTTGACGGCTTCTACGAGGGAAGAGAAGCTGGACATGCTTGCGATGCTAGAGTCAACTGATGCGGGGACTGGTTTTATGCATGAAGGATTTCATGTCGATGACCCGAATATATTCACTAGGAAATGGTTCGCTTGGTCCAATAGTCTGTTCTCCCAACTCGTCTATAAAGCGATGAAGGAAGGACTACTATGAGCAGCCCTAACAGACCTGTAATTATATTCTATGATTCTGATTTTCCGATTTCGAATTCGATTCCTAGCGATGCGATTAAATCCATGCGTGAGTTCGGTACGATTGTGAATGGAGATCAGCTTGCAGCAGCGCTTAGGGAAACCGAAGGCGGCTGTTTCATTAATCTGCATGCACCCTATTTCCCAAAAGCGGCATGGATAGACATTCTTGGATATTTGCAGAGAGGTGGCGGGCTGATCAGCATTGGAGGCGCCCCCTTCAAACAACCCGTTCGCTGGAAAAATGAACAATGGCATGTGGAAGCGGAGCAGACTTCATATCATCAAGAGCTGTATATTCATGAGGCATTACGTGTTGATTGTTCTCGTAATCAATCCTTGCTAGCATCAGATGTCATTCCTTTGCTTAAGGGTCAAGAAGCTCTCTTTTCAGCGAGTGAAGAGACATGGAACCTTGTGCCACATACGACGAAGACGAGTGATTTGCCCCATCAAATGGGGTCGGCAGGTCCGATGAGCACACGCATTTACCCGCTTTTGAAGGGAATTACGCATGAGGGCCGGGAAACTGCCGCTCCAGTAGTTCTTTGGGAGAATACGATTGGTTTATTTGCAGGCTCACGCTGGTTGTTCGTAAATACGGCTGCAACGTCTTCTTTATGGAAGGAAAAAGGGCTGTCCGCGATGTCTGAGTGGGTTCGTTTCTGCAGTAAGGGTGTAACGGAAATGTGGGTTAAGCCAAATTACGCATCATATGAGCCAGGAGAACGCGCTTCTCTGACACTTCAGATTCAGCAGCTTGAGCGGGTAAAACCTTCTTTGCGAAATGAAGACAAATGGAAGTTAACAATGTATGTTGAGCATGAATCCGATCCCTCCTTGCGTTGGTCCCACAGTTTGGAGATGAAGGCTAATGCTGAGCTTAACATCGTTCGGGTGCCTATTCCTCTGGAAATTAGGAGCGGTCTGTTCCAAGTGATCTGCGAAGCGGAAGCCAGTGATGGTGAGGTCCGTATTCTTCGTCAAGGGTTCTGGGGGCATGCCCCTGAACTTCTTGCAGCAGGTCAACCGGTAACGAGTGGAAGAGATTATTTCATAAAAGATGGGCGTCCGCTACCTGTTGTGGGGATGACATATATGACGAGTGATGTGGCACGGAAATTTCTATTTCTGCCGAACGTCGGGGTATGGGATCGCGATATGGATCAAATGCGGAAGGCAGGGATTAACTGGATCCGAACAGGAATCTGGACGGCTTATCGCAATGTGATGCAAGACGATGGTCATGTTTCAGAAGAGGTACTGCGAGCGATTGATGCCTTTATCATGACGGCGAAGAAGCATGATCTTCAGGTGACTTTCACGTTTTTCTCCTTCACACCGGAAACGTGGGGTGGGGTAAATCCTTACTTGGACCCCCAAAGTGTTGAGGCTCAGAAGCGGTTCATTCGTTCTATTGTATCTCGTCATAAAGCGTCTTCGAATGTAGATTGGGATCTTATTAATGAACCGTCGATGTTTGATCCGGCACGGATTTTCTCGGAGGGTCCGAGTTCATGTCATGATCGCTTCGAGCAACAAGCTTTTATAGAATGGCTTCGGCATAGACATGGGGAAATCGAAGTGCTACAGGAACGTTGGAATATGACACCCGCACTGCTTCCAGACTTTGCATCGGCAGGGCTGCCAGAAGCGAAAGAGATGAACTTCGATGTACAGGATATGCACAGCGCTAAAAGAGGGACACGTTGGCTTGATTATTGCTTGTTCTCTATGGATATGCATAACCGGTGGGTGAAGCAGTTATATGACACCATTAAGGAGCAATGTCCAGATCAGATGGTTACGGTTGGGCAGGATGAAGGGCTAGGGGCACAGCGACCTTCGCCGTTCTTCTACGAGGAGGCGGTGGATTACACCACTGTACATTCCTGGTGGTTTAATGATTATCTGGTGTGGGATGGCATCTTTGCCAAGACGCCTAATAAGCCAAACCTGATTCAAGAAACCGGCGTCATGTATGTAGAAACTCCTGATGGACGAGCCAAACGTTCGGAGCTAGAGCTGCGAAATCTGCTCGAACGCAAATATGCCTATGCGTTTGGAACTGCTGGTGCGGGGGCCATACACTGGATTTGGAATACGAACTTCTATATGGATAATGCGAATGAGTCCCATATCGGAGCATTGAGAGCAGATGGAACCGAAAAGCCAGAGGCGGATGTCTCATATGACTTCGGGAATTTTATAACAAGCATTCGTGACGTATTTGGAGATCGGAAACTGGAAGAGATTGCGGTTGTATTTCCGTATTCGAATGATTTCTCTAACCGGAAGCTGGCTTTCGCTGCTACAACAGAGCTTACCCGTATTCTTTCATATGATCTGAAGATGCCTTTCAGAGGGGTTTCTGAATACCACTTGGATGATTTGGAGAAGCACCCTGTGAAGCTTATTATGCTGCCAAGCGCGCATAACTTCGATGATGCAGCGATGGAAAGGCTGTTACGCATCGTTGAAGAAACAGGTGCGGTATTACTTGCTACAGGCCCGCTCGACATTGATGCTTACTGGCGTTCTTCAGAGCGTTTTAGTGATATTCTCGGCAAGCGTGAATTGCGTAATGTGCGCCGTGAAGAAGTGCTTAGCCTTCAAGGTCAAGAACTACCCGTCTCCTTCGGTCACCGGCGGATTGCTGAGGTATCGAAGGAAACGATGATTCACGAATCCGGCGGAAGTGGAAGTTCTGCCATAGATACTGTCGTGAATATTCCACTCGGCAAAGGCCGGCTCCTATGGAGTCCACTGCCCGTTGAATTGAGCGACCGAAGTGACACTACAGCTGCACTGTATCGCTACGCGTTGAATGCTGCTCATGTGGAGTGTGACTTGGAGTGGATTAGCGGAGGGGACTTAGCAGGCATCTATGGACGGAAATTGAGCTTTGATACGGGGGCGCTGTTCACCTTCGTGTCCGAATATACTCAAGATGTGAAGATAGAGGTAATGGATTCGGCTACTGGCCGGACCTACGCGTTCTTATTAGAACAGGAACGTTCTGTCCTGTTCGCTACGGATACTAAAGGAAATCTGCTTGGCGTGTATCGTCCGCAGGAAGTAGAAATCCATGTAACTTATCCACAGCTACTACATTAAGCATATTAGTAGAGAAACGTATTGCATATAAGGAGGTCTTCACTTTGGAAAGCTCAGATAAATCTATTAAACCTCAGACTGCTCATATCATTTCTCATACCCACTGGGACCGGGAATGGTATCTTCCATATGAAAAGCATCACGTGCGCCTTATTAAACTGGTCGATGAATTGCTGGATCGATTGGACGCGGATGGTGAATTTAAGAGTTTCTTTCTGGATGGACAGACAATTATTCTGGAGGATTATCTTCAAGTTCGTCCCGAAAATCAAGAGCGTCTACAAAAATATATTACGGAAGGTCGTCTTCTGATCGGACCTTGGTATATACTGCAGGATGCTTTCCTTACCAGCGGAGAGGCAAACGTACGTAATATGCAGATTGGTCATCAGGATTCGAAGCGTTACGGAGAACCTTCCAAGATCGGTTATTTTCCGGACACCTTTGGCCTAGTTGGCCAGACTCCACAATTAATGAAGCAATCGGGCATTAATAATGCCTTTTTTGGAAGAGGTGTAAAGCCGACTGGATTCAACAATACAGTATCGGACGGTGGATATGAATCTTCGTTCTCCGAGCTGGTATGGGAAGGTCCGGATGGATCGAAAGTGCTTGGCATTTTATTTGCAAACTGGTATTCGAACGGAAACGAAGTGCCAGTGAATGAAGCAGAGGCACAAGAGTTCTGGGAGAAGAAGTTAGCAGATGCGCGGAAATTTGCCTCTACAGGCGAGCTACTATTCATGAACGGCTGCGATCATCAGCCGGCTCAGCTGGATTTGCCGGAGGCGATCGAAACTGCGAAGCGGCTATATCCAGATATGGAGTTTGTCCATTCTAACTTCCCTGATTACCTTAAGGCTGTAGAGGATGTAATGGATCACAACAAATTATCGACCGTAAAGGGCGAACTGCGAAGCCAGCACACTGACGGATGGGGGACGCTAGTGAATACCGCATCTGCTCGTGTTTATTTGAAACAGATGAATCAGGAAGGTCAGGTCTTGCTTGAAAAAGTGGCTGAGCCACTTGCTTCGTTCGCACAATTACTGGGCAAAGATTATCCCCATCATCTGTTCACCTATGCCTGGAAGACGCTGATGCAGAATCACCCGCATGACAGCATTTGCGGCTGCAGTGTGGATGAGGTGCATCGAGAAATGGTCACCCGTTTTGATAAAAGCCGCCATGTAGCAGAGACCATTGTTGATGATAGTAAGCGTGTGATCGCAGATGCGGTTGATACGTCTGGTTTTACAGCATATGGTGAAGAAGTGCTTCCACTCGTAGTTATGAATACGACCGGATGGAGTCGCACGGGTACAGTGAGCATAGAAATTGATGCGGCACGTCTATATTTGCGAGAGGGTTTCTCTTTAGAAGAAACAGCCAGCCGTATGAAAGATATTGTTTTAAACGTCCGTGAATTAGTAGACGATCAAGGGAATACCATTACATGCCAGATGGAGGATTTGGGTCTTCAGTTTGGTTATGATTTGCCTGACGATAAATTCCGCCAGCCCTATATGTGCCGCCGAGTAAGACTTACCTTTGAAGCTGTGCAAGTTCCGGCGCTGGGTCTTCGTGCATATGCGTGGGTTCGCCGTGCTAACGCAGGGTTGCCTATAGCTCCTGAATCTTTGCTTCAAGGGGATCGGGTGTTGGAGAATGAGACCATCAAAGTAGTGATCCATGATAATGGTTCATTTACGCTGAGTGACAAAGCCAGTGGCATGACCTACCGGGATCTTGGTGTGTATGAGAACACAGGTGATATCGGGAATGAATACATGTATAAACAGCCAGAGGGTGAACAAGCTTTAACGACTAAGGGACTACAGGCGAACATTTGTGTTCTGGAAAACACACCTTATCGAGCATCTGTGGAAATTAAGCATGACTGGGAGATTCCAGTCTCAGCAGATGATAAGCTGGACGAGGAACAGCGTGCTCTTGTGTACTACCCAGAGCGGAAAGCACAGCGCAGTAATGACACAGTCATTCTTAAACTTCGTACCGTAATTAGCTTGGAGCGGGGCGGGAAGGGGCTGCATATCGAAACGACGATAGACAATAAAGCCAAAGATCACCGGATTCGGGCGCTATTTCCGACAGATTTATGCACCGCCACACATCATGTAGATTCGATGTTTGAGGTTGCGGAGCGGAATATTGAGCCAGCTGCAGAATGGATGAATCCGAGTAATACGCAGCATCAGCAAGCCTTTGTTGATATCAGTAATGACACAGCCGGTCTAACCGTCGCTAACTTTGGATTAAATGAATATGAAGTGCTAAGAGACGGTCGTAACACCATTGCGATTACACTACTCCGTAGCGTGGGTGAACTGGGAGACTGGGGGTTGTTCCCAACTCCAGAAGCGCAGTGTCTCGGAGAGCACGTTGTACGTATGGAGCTCATCCCACACACAGGAGATGGTATAGCCTCAGGTGCTTTTGCTGAAGCCTATCAATTCCAGATTCCTTGGATCGTATGTCAGACTGATGTACATGAAGGAGCAATTGCTCCGGTGTATACTCCATTCGAATGGGAGAGTCATGAGCTCGCATTTTCCTCTCTAAAAATGAACGAGCAGACTGGAGACCTACTGCTTCGCTGGTACAACATGAGTCAGCAGAGTACCGACCTGACCATCCGTTCAACGATACCGCAGCAGTATTTCTATAAGACGTCGATCCTGGAAGAGGAGAGCCACCCACTCTCTAGTGAAGAGAAAGGCAGTTCGCTCTTACAGATCGGTCCATGTGAAATTATAACGATTGGTATTCGGAGATAATATGAATATAAAGACGATAGTTAACCTAGGCATCAGCTTGGGAGCTATCGTCTTTTTTTTAAAAAAAAGATTGCCAAATATAACTAATAAAATTAAAATTAGTTTGTATAGAAAACTTGGTTTTGTATAATGTTCGAAGGAGGTGCTCACATGGAGAAAAAATATTGGGTGCCTGCTTTGGAGAAAGCAGACGGGATTCTACGCCTTGTATCCGAGGAACCCTATAAGCATCGATTAATTGATTTATCCAATCAGCTTGGTATCCATAAGAGTTCTATGTATTCTATTTTGCAGACTATGGAAGTACTTGATTGGGTGAATAGAGATACTAACGATACTTATGCCATTGGCTCCGCTACGGGAAGGTGGGGAGATTCCTACTTGCAAGGTCAGGACTTAATCTCATCATTCCACCGAGAAGCTGCCGCCACAAGAGAACGCCTGCAAGAGACGGTTCAGTTGGCCAGACTTGAAGGTAATGAAGTGTTGTATCTGGCTAAGGAGGAAGCGCCGACTATGGTCAGGCTAGCATCCGGCCCCGGTATGAAGTTCCCGGCTCATGTGACTGCACTTGGGAAATTGCTTCTGTCGTTCATTGATGATAAAGATCTGGATTCATTGTACCCGATTCAAGAATTAACGAGCGCTACAGAGTATTCATTGAAAACTAAGGCGGATCTGGTTAAGCAACTACGAATCATCCGCGATAAGGGGATTGCTTTCGATGAGCAGGAAGTTATCGTTGGGTTCAGCTGTGTTTCAGCCCCGATCCTATCTAAATCAGGTGAGGCTATCGCAGCAGTGAGCTGTACCATGCAGCAGCATATCTGGGAGAAAAAGAAGGATGTTGCGGAGGCTGAAATTCGTCATTTGGCGAATCGGTTATCGCTATACCAAGGAGGCAATCATTAATGAGATTAGCCAATAAAGTCATCTTAATTACGGGATCAGGTTCAGGGATCGGAAGAAGCACGGCATTGCTGTTTGCTCGTGAAGGCGCAACTGTAATTGTGAACGATTTAGATGAAGCAAAAGGTATAGAGACTTTGAAGAATATTCATGCAGATGGAGGAAAAGGTCATTTCATCCATGCGGATGTGACCCATGCTGAATCTGTAGAGCAGATGGTTGATCAAATCATTGAACACTACGGTCATATAGATGTGCTTTTTAACAACGCAGGAATTAGCGGAGTAGGCGCTTTACATGAAGTTGAACCGGATGCATGGGAACGGGTAATTCAGGTCAATATTCGGGGTGTATATTTGCCATCCAAATATGTGCTACCTCATATGATGAAACGAAAATCCGGCAACATCATTAATATGTCCTCTTGCGTCGCAGAAATCGGGCTCGCCAGAAGAGCTTCTTATTCAGCTACCAAAGGAGCGGTATTGGCCCTGACGAAATCCATGCAAGTAGATTACGCAGTATACAATATTCGTGTAAATGCCCTTTTACCAGGCACAATCTTAACACCGTTCGTTGAGAATTACTTAAAAACCTCTTACGATAATCCGGAAACTGCGATTGCGTCAATTAAGAAACGTCAGCTTAGTGAAGAGCTCGGCTTACCTGAGGATGTTGCCCAAGCCGCCTTATTTCTTGCTTCGGATGAATCAAAATTTATGATGGGTTCTCCTCTCTATATTGATGGAGGCGCAACTTTTGGGAAAAACGCCTGAACAGCATGAAACGATAAAAGGAAGGGGAACTAATAATGAAGTTATTAACATTCCTTAACAATGGCGATTACCAATTAGGGGTCGTAACAGAAAAGGGAATATTGGATGTTGCAAGCGCTTTAATAGATTTGCCTAGACAGTATGGGTATTCCGTACCTATGACCGTTCACGAAGTCATTGACGGTGGTGAGGCAGCGGTTTCGAGGCTGGATCAATTCACAACTCAAGCACTGGATATAGCTGGAGAAGACTGTTCATACCTATTAGATGAAGAGAAGTTGACACTCGGTCCATGCGTGACTCATCCAAATAAAATTATCTGTGTCGGTCTTAACTATCGCAAGCATGCGGTTGAAACGAACGCATCGATCCCTGAGTTCCCGATATTGTTCAATAAATTTAATAACACGTTGGCGGGACATGGCGGCGATATTCCGCTTCCAAGAGTGACAAAAAAAGTTGATTACGAAGCAGAGCTTGTTATCGTTATCGGTAAATCAGCTAAGTACGTTACGAAAGAGGACGCGCTTAACCACGTATTTGGTTATTGCAACGTAAATGATTTGTCCGCACGTGACTTGCAGCTAAGGACTCCGCAATGGCTGTTAGGCAAGTCATGTGATAAATTCTCTCCTCTTGGACCTTATCTAGTTACAACGGATGAAATAGAAAACCCGAATGATTTAGAGATTAAATGTACAGTCAACGGAGAAATCCGCCAGCATTCGAATACGTCAGATATGATTTTCCAATGCGATGAGATTGTAAGTTATATTTCGCAACATATGACGCTTGTGCCTGGAGACATCATTTTGACTGGAACACCAGAAGGCGTCGTCCTCGGTTATCCGGTAGATCAGCAGATTTACCTGAGGGCTGGTGATATCGTCACGATTGAGATTGAGAAGCTCGGCAAGCTGACGAATCGGCTCGTTAAGGAAGACTGAGAATGTACTCATTTTGTGAGGTGAAAGCATGAGAGTTGATGCACATCAGCATTATTGGCGATTAAGTCGAGGCGATTACGGATGGCCTACACCAGAAGTTCCATTACTATATAAAGATTTTATGCCTGATGACCTGACAGAATCATTACTACGACATGGAATCACGAAAACCATTGTTGTTCAAGCAGCAGCTACTGTTGAAGAAACTGAATTTTTACTAAGTTTATGCGAGATCCATGATTCAATAGCTGGTGTTGTGGGGTGGCTAGATTTAGAGCAGGACAATTTTACGGAAACCTTTGAACTTTTGCGTAAAAATCCTTATTTTATTGGCCTCCGATTAATGCTTCAAAGTATTGATGCTGATGAATACTTGCAACGTCCTCAAGTTATTCATCATTTAAAATGGTTAGAGACCATGGGATTCCCTGTTGATTTATTGATCCATGCTGCACAATTCCCAGCCGTATTGAAATTGCTCAAGCTTGTGCCAAATCTACATGCGGTCATTGACCATATAGGTAAGCCACAAATTTCCCAGCAGGAAACCTCACCTTGGCAAGAGTGGGTTACGGAGGTCGCGCAATATCCCCAGACGTATTGCAAACTTTCAGGCATGGTTACCGAAGCAAATATGCCCTACTGGGTAGAAGCTGACTTTAACTTTTATATCAAACATGTCATATATGCATTTGGATTAAACAGGGTCATATTCGGCAGTGACTGGCCAGTGTGCCTGCTTGCAGCAAGCTATGATCAAACAGTAAGCATTTTGTTAAACAATTTACCTGAAGCGCTTACAGAGCGAGAATTAGACGATGTTTTTGGCAATAATGCGATCCGCTTTTATCAATTGGAGACATCAGATTTTATTGAAACTGGAGTGTAGCCTATGCAATTACAAGGGAAAGTCGTTATTGTTACAGGCGGTGGCTCTGGGATTGGCGAAGCGACTGCCAAATTATTTGTTAGTGAGGGTGCTAAAGTGATCATTGCGGACTGGAATGAGGCTGAAGCTAAACGAGTAGTCGAGGAAATTCATTCAGTTCATTGTGGGGATTCTGTTGCTTACGCTGTGAAAACAGATGTTTCATCGGAGCTAGAGGTTAAACAATTGGTAGAATGGGTCCTAAATAAGATTGGTAAGATTGACATTCTATTCAATAACGCAGCTGTTGTATTGCCGAAGTCCTTGGAGGATATTTCTGAATCAGAATGGACTCGTACCTTAGATATCAATTTGAAGAGTGTCTATTTGATGATTAAATTCTGCATTCCTTCGATTAGAGAAAACCGTGGCTGCATCGTGAATATGGCATCATTAAGCGGATTGGTAGGCCAAAAGCAAAATCCGGTATACTCTGCTTCAAAAGGCGCAATTATTGCAATGACTAAAGCATTAGCGTTGGATTACGCGAACGATGGAGTTCGTGTCAATTGTATATGTCCAGCAGGTGTAATGACGCCTTTATTAGAAGAGTGGATCGGTCAACAGCTCAATCCGGCAACTACAGTACAAGATTTGATCGATATGCATCCATTGGGAAGATGTGCCTCAACGGAAGAGATAGCAAGTGCCGCGTTGTATTTAGCTAGTGATTTATCCGGATTTGTTACGGGTGTAGCACTCCCTGTTGATGGTGGAGCAGCCTTAGGCTATTAATGGGTTAGTAGAAAGGGAGGGACGTAATGACTCGCTATGGAAGTGTTATTCATGTCAAGGATGAGAAGCTGGAAGAATACAAAGCATTACACGCATCTGTATGGTCAGAAGTGTTGTCTAGATTAAGGAAGTGTAACATTAAGAACTATTCCATTTTTTATAGAGACGGCTATTTATTCAGTTATTATGAATATACAGGGGATGACTACACGGCTGATATGGCCATCATGACTGAAGATCCTCGTACACAAGAATGGTGGAGCTTAACAGATCCTTGTCAGTATCCAGTGAAGTCTGCATTAGAAGGTGAATGGTGGGCGAGTATGGATGAGGTTTTCCATTTGGATTGAGTAATTATTTCATTTAAAGCTAGGGAGATGAAAAAAATGAAAATTACAAAAGTAGAAAGCTTCGTCTTACACGTTCCGATTACGCCACCAATTACGGATGCAATTAATGTTGCTACGCATTGGGGACTTGCAGGCGTTCGGATTTTTACAGATGAGGGTTTTGTGGGGTATGGGTATACAGGAACTTGTGCACATGGTGATGATATGATCGTTGATACGATTGACCGTTATTACGCTCCTTTATTAATTGGCAAAGATCCGTTTATGGTGAAAGAAATTTGGGATGAGCTGCGTTTTGGAAAAATGCATTGGATTGGTAGAGCGGGAGTTACTCATATGGCATTGGCTGCAGTAGATATTGCACTTTGGGATATTATGGCGAAAGCTTCCAATAAACCGTTGTGGCAATATCTTGGCGGACATAAATCCAAACAAATAAAAGCTTATAATACAAACGGCGGCTGGTTGAACTGGTCTAAAGAACGTTTAATTAAGGACGTTACTGAAATAGTAGAGCAGGGCTTCACTGGAGTCAAAATTAAAGTGGGTAAAGCAGATTCACATGAGGATTATGATCGTTGCAAAGCGGTTCGTAAGGCGATAGGAGATCAAACCATCTTCATGATCGATGTGAACCAACAGTGGAATATCAATACAGCGATGACATGGGGGAAGAAGTTAGAGGAATTTGATTTGTTCTGGTTAGAAGAACCCTTAAATCCAGATGACATCATGGGACATAAGAAGCTGGCCGATGCATTAAATGTACCTATTGCGTTAGGTGAACATGTCTATACGAAATATGCATTCCGGGATTATATCCATCATGGGGCACTCGAATATTGCCAAGTAGATGTAACGCGTGTTGGTGGGATTACGGAATGGCAACAGATTGCAGGTTTAGCCGCTTCATACGATATTCCGATTTGTCCGCATGTTGGTGATATGGGGCAAATTCATCAGCATTTGGTTGCAGCAACACCGGGTGCGATCATGCTGGAATACATTCCTTGGATCCGTCATATTTTTGTGGAGCCGGCCACTGTAGTCAACGGGCACTATATACTTCCTCAAATGCCGGGTGCATCAACAGAGATTATACCAGCGCTGTTTGATCTGTATCGAGTGAGATAATGAAGAAGATGATGCTTTAAGCCTACACTCATAAGTGGAACATGAACAAGAAACCCGCTTTATGCATGGTCAAGACCCCATTTTATAGACACTGAAAAAAGACCCTAGGCTATAAGCTGCTCCCGGTACCGAACCGGAGGAAGCTTATTTAGCTTTCGTTGTGGTCGATGCTTGTTGTAAAAGTGGATATATTCTTCAATTTTCCTTTGTACCTCGTCCATATTTCGGATATCATAAGGGTAGAGTCCTTCCGTTTTGAGATGCGAGAGGAAGCTCTCCATCGAGGCATTGTCATAACAATTTCCTCGACGAGACATGCTGATTTGGGCGCCAACCTTTGGCAGCATGTCGTGGT
>NZ_NFUX01000196.1:0-247 GCF_002264385.1 Paenibacillus sp. VTT E-133280 | reverse complement strand
CACGTTTGGTAATTCGATTCCGTGTTGCCGTAAACTTTCCAGATGCGAATACACTCGGGTCAATGCCTGCAAAGGCTACTAGTTTCTTTAGATGATCAAAACGGTCGACTCCTCCAATTTCCGATAAAATTGTTGCAGCAATTTTAGGACCAATACCGGGAATCGACTGGATTAAATCATATTCTTCCATTTCTTCAGTGAGAGCATCTATGTTCTCTTCCAATCGAGATAGATGCTCTTGGTACTG
>NZ_NFUX01000087.1:0-25398 GCF_002264385.1 Paenibacillus sp. VTT E-133280 | reverse complement strand
AATGCATTTAATAAGTCAGTATGACTATAGCAGGAATACTTCTTAACGACAACATAATTTTTGGATGATTCCCTCCTGAAGCTCCAACAAGAATAAGGGGGCATAAGCCCCCCTATTCATCAATAAATTCAAAGCCTTTGCAGGATTCGTTCCCATCTTCCGGGATGGCTTTCATCCAAGTACACCGGCTGAAATCCTAATTTCAAATAAATGCGGATGGCGGGAAGTCTGAAATCATCGGTTTCTAAACATGCCGCCGTTCCCCCTGAATCTCTTATTTTGTGCAAGACAGCTAGACTCACAGCATAACCGAGACCTTTACCAGAATATTCTGGAAGCACTCCAACCATATGCATGTACCAGTTCTTATTGTCCTCATTCCCCGACTCCCAGGCCGTAGCAGTAGCTACAGGTTGATCCCCGCGGCAAATGAACAACAAGCGATCCGAATACAAGGGTACATAATCACTGATTTTATGAGCAAATTTAACTTCCCTAGTAAAAGAATGGCGTATCAGCTCCTCCCAGTTCCGTTCATCATCTGGCTCGAAATGGCGGATTCGATACCCTGAAGGACAGTGAAAAACAGGTAAGTCTGTCAGCCTTTCTTTTTTCATTACAAGTTTGGAAAGGGCCTGATCCACCGTCAATTCCTCACCTTCGCTCTAAAATCAGGAAAGGCTATGGCTTTTCCACCAGTCTCTACAGATTCCATAGACAATGTAAACACAGAGCTCCAAGTCACAGCGTCATATACATCCACCGATGGGGTTCGATCCTCCTGAATCGCTGAAATGAATTCCTCAAGCACCATAAAATCGCCTCCGCCATGTTTCGTCCCAGCGGCATATTCGCCCCATTTCATCCATGTTGGGTGATCATAGAGCGGTTGATAACTGCTTAAAGGCTCCCACATTTCTTCTCCATCTGCTATATTTTTGGGCGAGAGATTCTTGAACCAGATCAAATCCTCTTCGTACTGATGGCGGCCCGTAATATACGCTCCCTCAGTTCCCTGCAGTAAATAATGAGTTTTATTATGCGGTCTAACGGAGGACCAGTCTACACGCAGTTCAATCAGTACACCCTTTTCCGTTTGAATGACTGCAACCGCACTATCCCCTTGCCGCCAGAATCCCTCCCGCGCTGCCGGGTGATCTTTTCCATAATGCTCTCCGAAATAATATTGTAAGGATCTAGATTTGGAAACAAAAGACGAGACGCTTTTTAATCGATCACCCTCAGGCTTATTAAGGTTAATCCACTGCGCAACTGGACCAATAGAATGTGTCGGATAATTGATCCCGTTATACTGCTGATGTAATTGCCCTCTCCAGGTCAGAGAACCATCCGGATGATGCGTCAAATGACGTAAATCATGGATATAGCCGCCTTCAAGATAAGTAATTTCACCGAACATGCCTTGATCCGCCATATGTTTAATCGTCAGATTTGAGCGCGAGAAGCAGTAATTTTCAGACATCATATATTTAAGTCCAGTTTGTTCAACAGTTTCGATAAGCTCCCAAGCTTCCTCTAAAGATTGAATCGAAATCACTTCGCTTAGGACATGCTTACCCGCTTTTAATGCATCAATAGATTGTCTGGCATGCAGATGCATGGGGCTTAAGATAAACACCGCATCTATCGCCGAATCTTTTAACATTTCATGATAATCCCGATACGTTCGGATTTCTGGGAACTTCTCTTTCCATTGGTTAAGCACCCACTCATTCAAGTCACAAGTGGCGGTTAGATGTATCCGATCCGATAGAGAGTACAGTGCATTCATAAAACTGGCTCCGCGATTTCCACCTACGATCGCTAATCTTACTGGCTGACGATTCATTGCTGGTCCACCTGCTTTCTATCCATTTGAAGTCGATTGATGATTAGCTCCTGATCTCTTGTCTCCCCTTCAGCCTGGGGATATTTTTCATAATCAAAAATACTGAAGGTAAATAAGGAAGACCATTTACTCAATTGCTCGCTTGCCAGATTCACCATCTCTAACCTGATTTCATCTTCGAGCACAGTAAGGATTCGAGCAGCAGGGATATCCAGGATAGAGGCCGTTTGAATGAAATTCCAGTTTTCTTTTCTGACGATAGAATGAACATGATTATGGCCGTTGAAATAGAAACCCACACCTTGCCATTGCTTCAATATCGGCCAAATGTCCAAGCTGGGATCCAGTGACATCATTGGCTCAGTGGATCTAGCCGTCGTATTATACAGGGGATGATGACCAAAGACGAATAAAGGCTTTTCCGATTTACGCTTCATTTGTGCTTCGAGCCATGCTAGCTGTTCATCGTCAAGTGTTCCGCTCCAATCGTCACGATTTTCCCGTGCGGTATCCAGCAAAATAATGATCGCATTCGTCTCTTCGATAACACTGTATCGCTGCTGCCGAGTGACTGAAAGGATTTCTTCCTTAGGATAAGTGTATGTATCATGATTGCCAAGAACATGTAGAAAACGCCTGGAATGCTTGCTGTCCTTAATCTTACCCATAATATAATTAAATTCGCTAAATTCTCCTGCATGCACCATATCTCCCACGGAAATATGATAATCGGCCGGGATGGACAAGAATAGATTCATAAATTGCTCGTAAAAAGCATCTCGTGCCTCTTTAATCATAACCTTGTTGTTTAACAATTCGTCCGGATAATGTAAGTCCCCAATAATTGCCAGCCTCATAAATGCCTCCTCCTAACCTTTAATGCCAGAGCTCATAAAACTACCTATCACCTGCCGCTGGAACAATAAAAATCCAATCATTAAGGGTGCCGACACAATCAATGTAGCCGCACAAACGTCGGACCACTGTGCACCAGATTCCGTGGCTTTTGCGAACATAGCCAAACCTACGGTTAATAAGCGATTCTCCTCCGAATTGGTTACAATGAGAGGCCACAAGAAATCATTCCAATGAAAGCTAACCGACACGATCGCAAAGGACACATAAATCGGGCGTGACAGTGGGACATAGATTCTAGAAAGAATATGCAGGCGTGAAGCGCCCTCTACCCGGGCAGCTTCATCCAGCTCATAGGGTAATTGCTTGAAGGATTGCCTTAATAGAAACACTCCAAAGGAGGTGGCAAAGTAAGGTAGCATAATCCCCAGCTTTGTATCCAGCAAGCCCATTTCATTCAATACCTGATAATTGGAAAAGATAAGCACATCCGGCGGCACCATTATTTGCACCAAAAATAACATGAATAACAGATCTTTTCCGAAGAAACGTACCCGTGCGAACGCATATGCAGCCATTGTCATCGTAACCAGCTGAACCACAAGCACAACACCGCACACAAGCAATGTATTCATTAAAAATCGTCCAAAAGGCGCCCCATTCCATACATGAATCAAATTCTCAAACGTGAAGCCCCAAGACCATCCCGAATCAATAGCAACATCTTTGGGTAAAAAAGCCGTTCTTACCACCCATAGGAAGGGAATGATCCATATCCCCGAAAAAGCAAATCCAATCAAATGCCACAGTGTCTGCACAATTCGGCGCTTCGTCCTTTCGGAGCTCAGCGTACGCTCCTCTTCTAAAGCTTTATGTGTATTCTGCCTTAAAGCTAATGGCAGCTTCAGTGGATTATCCTCCATGGATTCCACCTCCTATTCATAATGAATTTTCCGATCCCAGCCAAAAAACTGCAAAGAGGAAATCAGGAGCAGCAGCACGATCATGACCACCGTCATCGATGCGGCCATCCCTTGATCATAGAAATTAAAGGTCGACTCGTAGATATAGTAAAGCAGCAGATTACTAGAATTATTCGGACCACCCTTTGTCATAATCCAGAGATGGTCTACCAGCTTAAACGAATTCGTGATCGCCACAACAGCCACGAACAACGTAGTCGGCATCGTGAGCGGAATTGTTATTCTGCGGATGGAATTGAATGTACCGACTCCGCTTACTGCAGCCGCTTCATATAAATCCTTGGGAATCTGCTGCATTCCTGCTAAATAAAAAATCATGAAATATCCGGCCTCTTTCCAAATCATCATGACAACTAATGCGCCCATCACCGTATCAGGTGTTCCCAGCAAATTCACAGGCTGATCCGCGATCCATGAAGCCAGTCTGGCAAAGAGCCCAAAATGAGGGGTATACAGAAACAACCAGATGTTCGCCACAGCGATCATCGGGATCATATTCGGATAGAAAAATGAAAGACGTGCCAGTCCCCGCCCTTTTATCGCCTTGTCGGCAAATAGTGCCATCAAGAAAGCCAAAGCCAATGAAGTGGGTACTGTGCCAATGGCGAACCATATATTGTTACTGAACACTTTCATAAAGACATTGTCGTGCAATAGATTAGCGTAATTGTCAAAACCGACGAACAAAGGCTCAGGAGTCGCCAAATTTTTCTCATAAAAGCTAAGCCAGAACGATTTAAACATAGGGTAATAAGTAAACAAGCAAAGAAAGAGCAGCGAAGGCAACACAAGTCCCCAGCCGAATCCGTTTCTTCTAAGCCTCTCACTCCATCCGGCATTCATACCATTCAATCCTTCCATGATTAAGGTTTCTACGATTAATGAAAAAAGTAATGACGCCAGAACAAGCTATCCAGCCATCCTGGCGTATTCCATACCTCAAAGCTTACTTATTGAAGGGAGCCAGTGCCTGATCTGCTTCTGCTTGAGCTTTTTTAAGTGCACCTGCTGCATCAATTTCTCCGGCCAATGCCGCTTGTATCTGGTTCGTAATTGCCGTCGATACTTTACCATGATTATGAGTGGACAATTCCCGGAACGCATATTCCAATTGATCTCTCGCTACCAATGCTTGCGGGAAATCTGCCGTATACTTCTTCATAGCATCTGTATCGTAGGCAGATTTTCTTACGCCCACATAACCGGATGAGCTGCTAAAGAGGGCAGCTTGTTCTGAAGCTGTCATGTATTTGGCGAATTCCCAAGCAGCCGCTTGTTTTTCAGGAGAGGTGTCCTTGAAAATATACAGGTTACCGCCACCAGTCGGTGATCCAAATTGCTTTTGTGCGGGAGGGAACGCTACACCAAACTCGAATTTCGCATTATTTTTTACGTTGGTTAAGTTGCCGCTTGTATGCATCATCATGGCTGTTTTACCTTGAATGAAATCCGTTGGAACGGTTGCCCAATCAATAACACCTTCCGGCATCGCCTTATATTTATGGGACAAATCTAACCAAAATTGTAATGCCTCCACATTCTCTGGCGTATCGAACATCGCTTTTTTGCCGTCGGAAGACATTATGTTTTGCTTCGGATCAGTAGCATTTTGTCGTGCAAGCATTTGAAACATCCAATACGAATCATCATTTCCCGGAATTTCCAGCCCCGTATGACCGTCTTTGTTCAGCTTCTTAGCATAAGTTACAAGCTCATCCCATGTAGTGGGTGGTTTCTCTGGATCAAGTCCTGCGGCTTTGAACATTTCTTTGTTGTAATACATAACAATCGTACTCCGCTGAAAAGGCAGACTGTACGTTTTACCTTCAGACTGTGTATCCTCTACAAAGGCGGGATAAAAATCAGCCATCTGAATATCCGTGTCCTTCGAAATATAATCATCGAGCGGAATGATTGCATTCATATCGAGCATGCTGTAAAGCTCTGTTGACATCATGACCGCGACATCAGGTGGCTGTTTGGCCTGCACACCCGCTTGAATTTTCACGGTATTGTCACCGTAATTACCTGTGTACACGGGATTCACCTTAATCTCCGGATGCTGCTCCATGAAGGTGCTAGCCATCCCATCAATTACTTTAGTGAGAGGGCCACCCACGTTGACCGGATAATAAAAGGTAATCTCCACCGGCTTAGCAGCGGCTGGAGTCTCTGTAGATTCTGAAGTTGCAGCGATGGCTGTTGCCTGAGTAGTATTTTTATTTTCTTTGGCTTCAGCCGTACTGTTATTAGATTGTCCGCAGCCCGCAACTGCCAGCATAGAAACGGATAGTAGTGTTAGAATAGTTTTGGTTTGCTTTAGCATTTCTGTTAACCCCTTTTTTCGCTTGGATTTAAATTAAAATGCGTAATGGCGAAAGTTCACACTAATGCGATTCGAGCCTACATCAAGAATATGGAGCTGTGCACCATCAGCGGTAGGCAATACAGCAATTCCTTGGGCTTCAGTACCACTTGGCAGATTGCGATCAAAGGCAACAGATACGTTTCCAGTCTCCGGATCAATCTGATAAACCGTTTGGGTTGCGTTATCCGTAGAGGCATACAGAACACCGTTGTACACTTCGGCACCTTGAATTCGATCAATACTTTGGGAAAGTGGAACGGTTGTGATCACATGCATATCATCAAGACTTAGTACATTCAAGACGCTAGCATTAGACCACTGAGCTGTGTAGACCTGACCGCGAGCGGCATCAACAGCTACCCAAGGCACACCGCCAATATGCAGATTCAATGGTAAAGCATAGGATGTCCCCGTATATTTTAAAGTGTTCACATCATAGAGAGCGATGTACGGATGCTGATAGTTTTTGCCGTCTTCAATAGGAGCGTATATTTTACCGTTATAGTAGGAAATATCACCGATATGGTCTCCACCTTGGGAGGCAATCTCCAGCGGAATAGCCAATTCATTTCGTGCTTTTACGGTTTTGCCATCCAGCCCAGTCCGTAAGAGCCCATACGAGGAATTAAAGATCCATGAATTCCCGTCTGTAGCCACCCCTTGTCCACGTTCCAAGGCATCAAGTAACCAGAAAGTTTGCTTAGAAACTTCATGCCAAGTTCCAGCAGTTGTAGCTGAAGCTGAAGTTGACTCTGCACTGATTTCTACCTCTGTGCTTACTAGGTTATCCGGTCCGACTGGTGTGGCAGATGCTACTAAAGATAAAGAACTGGTCGTAAGTACCCCCGCGCAAATCAGACTGAATAATCTCTTTAATCTCATGTTTTCTCTCCTCCTAATAAGGTTGTAGTTCGGCATTTGTACGCCTTACTTCAACCTTATTATAGGAGCTGGCAACAGCTCTCTAATTGAACAAAATACTTCTTTCCTTGAACAAAACTCTCATTTGCATAATAAAATTAATAAATCATATGATTAGGTTTGGAGGAGCTTTGATTCGCATACAGCTTTGGGGTTAGGCCGGTTTCTCGTTTGAATAATCTAGTAAAATGTCCTTGATCGGCAAAACCAACCTGAGATGCAATTTCCTTCAAACCAATTTTTCCGGAACGAATAAGAAATTTAGAGCGTTCGATTCTCAGGCGAATTAAATAATTATGGGGTGTATATCCTGTCTGTTGTTTGAAAATCCGAATAAAATGCGACTGGCTCATATTAGCCATGCCAGCGAGATCAGTCAGTTGAATTTCATCTTCTAAACGCTCACGCATAAATTGAATGACCTGAAATATTTCTTGATTGGCTGGCGTTTTTCGGTTCGAATGCTGGGGAATCACTGAAGAATAGTGTTGTAACAAGTGAATAATTAACATATTGGATAAAGAGTCGCTATATATTTTCCCTTTGGCACCGCCATTCTGCAATTCCTCCAGCATCCAAAGCCCTAATTGCAGCAGCTTGGAATCCTTGACATGAAATTTGCGGTCCAGCTGGATATGGCCTTCTTTCAGATAACCAGATTCACGAGCAATCTCTTCGAGGACCGCTGGCGTAATTTCTATTTTCAAAAAATAGAGCGAGGTTCTGCCCCAAGGGCAAAGAAGGCTCTCATTACATGGGGTAATATGAATAGTGTAGTAATTTTCGTAGTATGCGGTGCAGTGAATGCCTATTAAATATTTTGACTCCGAGGATGGGGTGAAAGCTTGCTGCGGGCTATACCATTGCGAAACCTGAAGCTTATCCCAACCAAAAGTATCACTTGCAAGGACAGGCTGAGTAGCTGCAAAGGACGATTCTTCCATTTCTTTCATATTCATCCCCCTTTTCCCTTCAATATAGCAAGCTAGTATACGCTCCGCGTCAATGAGCTGTAAAAGCTATATTAATTTCCTCTTAGTATTCAAAAGGTTATTTACGTCAGAACAGCAAAAAAGAGGGGTTAATCCCCCTCTTAAATATTTTACATATTTTATTTCTGTAACTCTAAGTATGAACATCTATTCCAATTTAAACTGATTTACTAAAGCACGCATATCATTCGAGCCCTCTTGTAGTTTGCGAGCAGATGCGGCAATTTCCTCCATAGAAGCAAGCTGCTCCTCTACGGCAGCAGATACAGTCTGTGCAGCCGAAGCTGAGTGCAATGAAACCTGCTCGACCTCCATCACTGCAGCAGATATTTGTTCGGAGCCCGTGTACATCTGTTGTGCGGCGGTCGAGGATTGCTCCACCTGATCTACGATGGTGCGGGTGGCCTGAAAAATGCGTTCAAATGCTTTACCCGTATCATCAATCGCTTGAACCCCTGCTGCGACTTCATTTTGACCTTTACTCATCGAATGATGGGCATGGCCAATACTCGCAATAATTTCTTCAACCATGACTGAAACCTGCTCAGCCGCTTCACTTGTTTGTCCTGCCAGCTTACGAACTTCACTGGCTACCACTGCAAATCCCCTGCCTTGCTCTCCTGATCTAGCAGCTTCAATTGCCGCATTAAGCGCCAGCAAGTTCGTTTGCTCAGATATTCCTTTAATGGTGCTGACAATGGTGCCTATTTGTTGAGACTGCTCATTTAAACTAGTAACGGTAATCCCTAAATCATCAACCGTATTACTTACTGCGTTCATTTGCTCGGAAGAATTAATGATAAGGCTATTTCCTTTATCAGCCTCTTCCAGTGTTTGCATGGACAGCTGATAGGCATGTGTAGAGGCTTCGGCTACTCGCTGAATCTCTTTTACCATCTCCTCCATCGACTGTGAAGTCTCTTGTGTTGAGGTAGCTTGTTTCTCACTATTGTTCGCCACTTCAGTCATTGAGGATGAAGTCTGAACAAGTGCCGCTGTGGTCTCACCTAACGTTGAAGACAACTGTTTGGAGGAAGAAGCTAATAACTCCGAGCTTATGGTTAAATTCCCAACTAACTGACGAATGTTACCCGATAATTGATTGAAGCTGATACCGAGCTGTCCGATCTCATCCCGATTGCTTACAGTCAATGCTTTACCGCTTAGATCCCCTTGAGCGATCCGTTCAGCTTCACGGGCTATGCGTACAATCGGTCTTGAAATATGTTGTGCAAATATGTATATTACGGCGATTCCGATGACAACGCATACAATCAATGTAGTAATAATTCCCTTTAGTATAGTTTGTTGACCGGTATTATAGTCCTGCATATAAGAGCCTGCTGCTACGACCCAGCCCCAAGAGGGTGATAATTTAGCATAAGATATTTTCAACGCTTCTTCTCCTACTGCGTTTCCAGTACCATCCGATTTAGGTAGCGGCCATTTATAGTAAGTAGCTCCACCACCGTTCTGTGCTGCTTTAATCAAATCCTGTATGTAAAAAGTACCGTTTGAGGTTTGTTTATCCCAAATATTGTCTCCCTCAAGTTTGGGATGAGCAAGCAGTTCCCCTTTGTTATCTAATATAAAGAAGTAGCCGTTTGGACCCAAATCAATTGATTGATTAATGGGCCGAGTACCATCCTCATTTTTGTTCCCAAGTAGTAAGGTCCGTACTTGCTCCTGTGCTTCCACTTCAGTCAACTGACCCGATTGGACGGAGATTTCCAAATTCTCAATTAAGGCGACAGCCAGGTTTACACTTGAACTCAATTTACTCTCAATAAGCTGATTCGTTTCTTTGACTGAAATCTGATAAATAACTGCTCCTAATATTCCGATGGGAAGAATTAGTAGCGTAAGTGACATCATGAGCAGTTTTTTCCGAATTGTTAGTCGCATCCTTGTACGTGTAACTTTTACCATATACACCGCTCCGCATCCTATTAGAATTAATTACAAATTAATACTATAGTACTAGTTTTGGGAATATAAATCAAAAAAAGAAATTCATAATTTAATAAAAAAAGCAAACGCTCCCCTATTAAGGGGTCCGTTTGCCATTTATTCAATGAAACTCTAATTCCCTACTTCTCATCCAACCACAATATCGCTGTTACTCCACGGGGATAATATTTACTGCCCGTAATCTCCCCGGAAATAATTTGATCACTCCAGCTGAAGATCGATAATTCTGGATGGGTAAGCCATGCAGCGTGAGCGCGATCTGCTGCCGCTCCGCGTTCATCCCATTCCAGTCCCAGAATATTGCGGGCGATGAACTGCGAGAGATAGATTTTGCTAAGCCAGCTGTTATTGCTGGTAGATGAGATTTTCCAACCACCGTCATCAAATAAACAAATGCCCGGCTTCAACACCGCATGAAGATGCTTGTCGAGTGCACCGATATATGCGGCGAACCGTCCATTGCGATCAAGAGCTTCCTTACAACCCGTATAGTACGGAAATACAAGACCCTCAATAGCTGGAATGATCTTGGAGTCATTACCTTCTCCAATCACAGCCGGGATATATCCATCTGCTGTAACGCTTGCCACCATCGTTGCGGCACATTTCTCTGCTTGAACCCCTGCTGTTTTGGACAGCTCCACACGATCATACGCTGCAAATATTTTCTCCATAGCTAAGTAAGCGGCCCAGCATTTTCCTGCCAAGTAAATATTGTTGCGCGCCTGACCTAAAGAGACATCCAGACTGTCATAGGTAGTAATCTCTGCTCCACCCATCGTACGTGAGCTATCTAGCGCCATAACACCGTTTCTGTGCTCAGGATCTGGATGATCCCGATTTAACATACTATCCAAGCACTTCTCCAAGATACTCAGATTACGTTCCATCCAGCTCCGATCACCCGTGTGCTCAAGATAAGTTGCCGCACTCAGCACCCAGTTTACCAATTGTTCATGTGTCATATGAGAGAAGCAGCCATCAATGCCATATAACTCATAAGAGGAATAGCTTGGACGTGAAACTACATTGGCTACACCCATATCATGTGTGAAGCTAATTCCACCAGGATACTCTGTTTCATCTCCAGGGAAACGCACCGTATCTTCATAGCTGAATCTTTCTACGAACATATCCAGCTCATTACGAACCGTCCAAGGATTCAGTCGCAGCTCGTAGAATAACTGATCCACGGTCAGATCAAACGTATTCATCATCCGGTATTCGCCTTCGTTGACGATCCAGAATGGCTTATTCTTATTATCCAGTAATTGTGTGGAACCATAATAACTACGAATCGCATGCGCTAACATAAAGGTTTGATCTTCAGATAGGTTTGTATGATTAAACATCTGGTTAGCTTTCTCCGCTGCTTGTTTAAGAACATCGAATTTAGCTAATGCATATTCGGCTACTGCCTCAACATTGTTAAAATAGCGATTATAGTAATAGGAAGCATCCATACCAGAGGTAACATAACCCGAACGGTGAAAACAAATCGCAAACCGGTACGTTTCTTTTACTCCGGCTGGAACATCCATGATCAAAGCGCCCACGCGGCCCAGTCCAAAGGTCCAATTCTCCTGTAGCTCCTCACTTAGAATATCCTCCATCGTGAAATGAAGTGCGGACTTTGCAGTTCCTTTCTCGGCAGCAATCGCAATAAATCTTCCTTGTCCAACCCCTGTAATTTCAGTCGATACATCATCCAGTCTTCTCATTCCGCTATACACATCTGTTCCCTGAAAACCAAAGAACGCACGGCGTGAAGCGGCTGATGCAGTGTTGTCCACTTCGAGCTCAACCAGCACTGCTGGCAGCAGTACTTCCTTCAAATCTTCCACGGATGCAGTTTCAGGATCGGGCACTGATCGAACAGGCGAAAGAATTCGGAAGGACAGATCCCCCGCACTCCAGCTATCTGTAGCTACTTGAAAATCTCTAGAAATCTCACCTTCTTGAAAAGGGAACAGAATATTTTCCTTATCTGGATTGGGGTCCGGATTCTCGATATCGTAGCGTTTGCTCTCGTCATCTCCGCCCATCTCGTGAAATGGCAGTGTGTCATACCCTTTCCCATCAGTGCGTTCTAATCCTATGAATATATTCTGTCTAGGAGGTTTGGCCATCTCCAAATCGAAACCACCACTAGCTCCTTTAAATCCTAAAGTAAAACTCGCAAATGCACCGATCGGTGAATGATGAGCATTAAAGAATTTATTATGTGCCATAAATAAATGCACTCCCTCCAACATGATCCCGGATAGCTCCGGGCTATATATCCATGTTATCGATATTCCTGGAAGTCCAACAGGGCTAAAGCCTTCTATTATTTGGGCAAATCAAACATCGATAACAACCTATGATATAATTAAGCCAAATTTTATTGTAAAAGAGGATTGAAATGATCTCGAATGATCCCGCCTTCCATAATTCTATTGATGGTCAAATGTCTCCGGACATTCAAGCAGCCTTCCATATCTTTGCCGCGCATTGGAGAAAAGTGAATTCGGATTGGCAATATCCCGTACACACTCACCCGATGTTTGAGATTAACGTTGTCCTTCAGGGGGAGCAGCAGATGACTGTTGGCAATACGTCTTTCATCCAACAAAGCGGTGATATTTTGTTCATTCGTCCCGGTGTGGAGCATAGTAGTCTAGGTTCAAATGCTAACCGTGATATGACATATTATTGCCTGCATTTTGATATCGATGATCTGATTTTACGGCGGGCCTTACTCACAGCAGATGCTGTTAGTCTAAGTGGAAACACGCCTGAACTGCTCGCCATCCGTTCAGCTCTAGACGTAATCATTAATTCTTCTATTTTGTCAGAGTCTAAGGATACACATAGAAATCGCCTGATCACCTTGCATGCTTCCCTACAGCTTCTGACCGCACTCAGCGGTTGGGTGCTATCGGAAATGCCTCTCCCAGCAGATACAGAAGCTACAGAAAATACTGTGGCCCTGGCTAACGCCATTGAAGGACTATTGCAGGAATCCGTCTCCACCGCTGCCAGCACAGGCGAAAGAGGTGGCGGTATTGAGAATATTGCAGCAAAGCTTGGATACAGTACAACACATTGCAATCGTGCTTTTCACCAAATCTATGGGATGTCACCAAGGCAGTATTTATCCCGCTTAATCATTCGACACGCTAAACTGCTGCTGATGGATAATAGTCTATCTGTCGAATCGGTTGCTCAACGACTGGGGTACCGTGATGTGTCCCATTTCAGCAAGCAGTTCAAACGATGGACAGGTCTGCCTCCGATGGGTTACCGCCGATTAACTGCGAATCCGAGTACACTCTAAAGATCGTTACGCCAAAGAAAATAGGATGTATTCCGCTGTCCACTAAGTGGTTACAGGATACATCCCTCTTATGAATTACCCCTTCGAAGAAAAATAGAATAGCCACTACTATGGTAACCATAAAAAGTGCGATTTGCCCAACTCTTCTGCGTGTCTGCATCGTCATTTTAGAGCTGCACCTCCCGCTTCGGGAGAACTTTCACTTGGAAGACTGTAATGATCAGTATGATTAAGAACAAGACCATGGCCAGCGCCGTACCAAAGCCTTGCCTTAATTCACCAAACCCAACTTTATAAATAATATAAGTTAACGTCTCCGCCTCAAAGCCCGGACCGCCATCGGTCATAACCGCAATCTGATCAAAAATCTTCAAGGCGCTGATCATCGACAGTACCATACATACAGTCATCGCCCCCGTAAGTAGTGGAAAGGTGATATGTCGGAACTGTTGCCAGCCCCGTGCTCCATCAATGGTTGCCGCTTCATTCAATTCCTGCGGAATACCTTGCAATCCAGCGAGATAAATGATAGCAATGTAGGGAAATAAAACACACTTCTGAAGGTTTATTGTGCTAACGTGTCTCGTTTGTTTACTTGTCTTTTAAGCTTTATGTTCACCCCTAAAACAAGCAATTAATGAAACTATTAAACCTAAAAATGAAACACCAAGTCCCAATGCTGTTGCTGAACCACATTACCCCAAACTTTCAAATTCCCACAAGAAAACTATACCATTTTCTTTTCAACTAAATTGCCAGTTAGTTGAACAAATAAAAAACGGTTGCCGAAGCAACCGTTATTCCACTAACATGTCCCGTTATCTTAATCTAAGGGATCTGTTATTCTTTTAATAATATTGACGCTATCATCCATTTGCCATTAGAATTTAGCCGCAAGTTAATATTGTTAGTTTCGATAACTTTCATTAGCTGTAATGCTCTCTTTTTTCGATACAATCCGTGAAGTTCGGTTGTTCTGCCTTGCTATAGTTTTGTCACTCCGTTCGGAAGTTCGGAAGCCGGCGGCCAGACGATCGCTCCGCTGCGGTTCATGTACCCTCTGATTTCCTCGCGTGAATTCTGATCGAGCAAGCTGATCACCGCCAATTCGCCGTTAAAAACGTCAGCCCAATAGAATTGCGACTTGATCACAAAGCGGCCGGATGTATTGATATAGCCGTACCTCTGCCCCTGGCTGGCCGGAGCCAGGCCGCCCTTGAACAACCCTCCGGCTGTAAAGCCCTGGATGACTTTGGTGCCCTTCTTATTGATGTAGAAGGTGACTCCATTACGCTCGACAAAAGCCAGTCCTTCCGAGAATGGCTGCGCCATGCTGAACTGCGGTTTTATCAGGTAATTGCCGTTTTTGTCGATGTACCCGTATTTGCCGTTCACGTAAACTACTGCCGCCCCGTTTGAAAACGGTGTGGCGTAATCATACCGGGGCGTAACGCGGAGCTTGCCCGTGGTGTCGATATAGCCGTATTTGCCGCCGAACGCAAGCACTACGGTCGCCATACCTTCGGAGAAATCGGACGTCGAGCTATACCGGTAAGGAATGACCAGCTCTCCCTTGGTGTTGATGTACCCCGATGCTTTGCCCACATTGACCCGAGCCAAACCTTCGGAGAAATTAAACGCCCGGGTGTATATGGGCTGTACGCTCACCTTGCCATGGCTGTCTATATATCCGTACCGTGTCGCCGTAGCTCCGTCAGAATTCTGAACCTGCGTCGTATACAGCGCACGGTCATTATAAAGAATGCCGGCATCTCTCAGCTTGTATTCGAATAGCTTGCTGCCCGCCGAGCTGAAATAATATTGCTTTTTAGCCGCATGGTTCTCGACATACACCGTTCCTCCGGATACTCCTGAATATCCGTATCCATCGTACACCGCCTCGATGACCTTCTTGCCTTTGCCGTTGATGAAACCGTATTTTCCATTAACTTCAATCGGATACAGTTGATCGCCTGTCTGCGCCTGCATAACGGTCGCACTGGCAGCCAGCGATTGCTCCGCCACGTTTGTGGTGAATACCATCGTCGTAAATAGAAAGGTAAGAGCCATCTTTTTAAGCACCTGTTCTCCACGCTCCTCAGAGACTATTTTCCATTCTTTAGTATAGACGACGCTTGTACCGGGCTTGTTGCGCGTGATTGGGAATAAATCACAAAGACATTCGCTTAATCCCACATTTCGCCCGCCAACATACTGCTGATCAGAAAAATGCAGTTTTGTTCCGCAGTCTTACGGACACAGGAGCTGCTATTTGGTGAAATATGATAAACCTACTTATCGGTGGATACGCCTACTAGGAAACACTAACATTTTTTTTACTTAATTTCTTAAATACCGAGTATTCCTGATTGGACTTAATAAAACTTAATATCTTTTCGGCACATTCTTTTGGATTCATCTCTTCAGTATTTACTTCGAGGTCATATTCATCAAAGCAATATACTTTGCTAAACTGTGAAGCTGCCAGTCCAAATTTTCTATCTCCTCTTGCTTTCTCTCTTCTTATGAGTTCTTCTTTCGAGCATATTACACCTATAAATAACGTAGGCTGATCGAAAAATTGATCAAGAAACGCATTAAATCTCTTGTCATTGTCGATTACTGTATCTACTACTACATTAAAACCCATTTCTGATAACAGTTTAATTGTCGAATGGTACACTGAGAATATGGAATCATCAAGTATTTGTGAGACAACTAGATGATCTATTTCTCTTGGAGGTTCATCTGGAAATTTATTATTAATAAAATCATTGTAATTATTAAAAAAATCATCAATTGATAAATGATAAAAAGGAATTTCTTTCTGATTTATCAGTTCAGTCGATATGGAGGTCTTTCCAGAACTTGAAGTTCCATTTAGATAAACTAAGATCCCCTGCTTCAAATTAATCATCCCTTCAAAAAATAATCTCTGCGTATTTTTCAGATAACGTTATAATCACAAAGTTCATAAAATTATCCAACTCATAAAAATTAGCGAGAATAGCTGTATCTACTAGCAGTGTTCAGAATAAGCAGAACTTTACCACGATAAATTGACAATTCAACAGGCTCACCATGAATTGACTTCGCTTGAAAATCATAAATAGACATCAGACCATTCCTCCGCATTATTATTAAAAATAACATAATATAGGAATCTCCTCTACTTATTTCCCTCAACAAACTCTCAGCTCTGGGGCTTATCATAACTCGCTGGAGGACTTTTTTTATTACCTATAGCCAATTGAACGATAATCTGAAGCACAATGATTACAGATAAACCATAGAAAGCTTGTACGAAGCTGCCCGTTGCATCGTGGAGCCAGCCAATGGCTAGCGGACCAAGTGCTCCGAGAATGTAGCCACCTGACTGGGTCATTGCGGACCAGCTACTGGCTTCCTGAGCATTGCTTGTTTCATCAATGGGCAACATCAGTGCAATCGGGAACAGTCCACCCGCTCCAATACCGAGTGGAATCGCCGCGAGCCAGGGGCTAAAGGATAAGTTCAGCATCAGGACACCCATCAACTCTAATAACGCACACCCGACAAGCCAGATTACACGTCTTTGGTAACGGTGTACAAGCATGGGAATGAACAACGTAGAGGGCAGCGATATCAATGTAAATAAGGTTTGGATGTTTCCGGCCGTCTCTTGACTATACCCCTGGCTTTGGATTGCTGGCGCAAGCCAAGCGGTCAACGAGTAGAAGATCGCAGCCATCAGCCCGAAGAATAATGTCAGCACCCAGGCACGCTTGTTATTCACCGGAAGTGGTGCAATAAGTACACTCGAGATTTTACCGGATTGTCGATCTATGCGCGCAGACCAGGCTAATTTCAACCAGATTGGCAATGCAATGGCTGCGAGAAATGCCCATATAGCCAACGAACCCCTCCACGATCCACCCAGCGCATGCTGAAGCGGAACCGATAGTCCAACACTAATGCTAGCCCCCATCACCATCGCTGTAGAGTAGATACCCACCATGGCTGCCACCCGGTCAGGGAAGTACTGCTTAATGAAGCTGGACAACAGCGGCCCTGCCAATGCAATTCCTACACCGGACAGAAAAGAAGTGAACATCATTAAAGGAGTTGTTCCAACAAACCATCGGAGTCCCGTACCTAACCCAATGAGGATTAAAGCCAGAACAATTGCGCCCTCATTTCCCCACTTTCTGCTTAATCTTACGGAGAACGGAGCAAATATGCCCATGCATAATACCGGAAGTGTGGTTAACAGACTGGCGGTAATCCCGCTTATACCCAGATCATTCTGTAAGGTGCTCATTAGAGGTGAAATGGATGTAATGGGTGGTCGTAAATTCAGTGAAGCCAGGATAAGCGCCAAGACAATATAAAAAAGTTTCATTATGAATCACCTCATGGTAGTATCGTTGCATTTCACCTATGATCCTATTTGTTAATAACTGATCTTTGGGTGGTGCATGATTAAGTATAGAATCATTAGAATGATTGAACAATACTATAGTTTCTATTAAAATGATTACTAAAACCAATGATTAGAGGGTATTCATATGGAGATTCGTCAGATGGAAAATTTCATTACTGTATGTGAGGAGCTTCATTTTACACGAGCAGCTGAAAAACTTGGTATTTCACAACCTACATTGAGTCAACAAATACGTGCATTGGAGGATGAACTCGCTGTTCCCTTATTTGACCGAGTCGGCAAAAAGATTGTGATGACCCAGGCAGGAAATCTGTTCCTGGAGCACTGTGTACAGATGATTCGGCATTTACAAAATACCCAGGATGCGTTAGCTGAATTCCGCAATGATCAACGAGGTAAGTTGGTGATTGGTGTTCTCCCTTCCGATCTGGACTACAGGCTCACCCCATTGCTCGTGAATTTTCATACACGATTTCCCAAGGTACAGCTGAAGGTTGTCTCCTCGATCTATGTCTTGAATCAAGTGCTGAATAATGAAGTAGACATCGGCATCGAGATCACGTCTGCTCCTGATGATCGGCTAGTACGCATTCCATTGTGCAGTGAAGAATATGTACTCGTCGTTTCCGAGAATCATGATTGGGCTGAACGAAGCACGATCGGAATCCAGGATCTGCGTAATATCCAAACCGTGATGTTCCCCGAAGGATTTACAGGCAGAGAATTGGTTGATGGCTATTGCCGTAAATATGGATTCAGTTTAAATACGATCATGGAGACCAGTTCAGCTACTTCCATTATTAGCTTGGTTAAAGCCAACGTCGGAGGAACATTGCTGCCTTATCGTTTGATCCAAGCGATGAATGAACCAACTCTGCGCTGCATCCGAATTACAGACGATCCGCCATACCGTCACTTTGAGATCATTCATCGGTCCGAGCGTTTCCTGACAAAATCGGCCAAGGCATTTATTGAGAAAACTATCGAGTATTTCAATAAAGGGTGAGTTGCGATAGAGAGAAGTTACTAAGGAAACCGCATAATGCTTGACAGAAATGTCACTGCGAATTCTTTTGTAAGATTCGCTTCTGCTGCCAGAAGTAGAGTATAGTTGGAGTGGGTAAAAATATATTCCAGGAGGCAACAGCCATGTCACAAGAGATCTGGATTAACCTTCCAGTTAAAGATGTTGAGAGGTCAACTGCCTTTTTCAATGAGATTGGATTCCATGCAGTGAGCGTTGGTAATGAGAGAGCCAAGCTTGACATAGGCCAAACAACGATTCTGCTATTCCCGGATGCGGCGTTCGAGAAATTCACAGGTTCTAAAACCGCAGATACTTCCCATAGCGCAGAAGTAATATTTTCCATTGGAGCTAAAAGCCGAGAAGAAGTAGATGCCTTTATTCAAAAAGCAGAGTCTGCCGGAGGAAACATCTTTGGCAAGCCGAGTGAAATTGACGGCTGGATGTACGGCGCAGGATTTGCCGACCTGGACGGTCACCGCTGGAACCTGCTGTACATGGATGAGAGTAGAATGCCGAAACGCTAATATAAAAACGCCGGTCACCAGCTTAAGGGTACCGGCGTTTTTTTTTACCCACTATTTCATATCAGTAATTCAATTCAAAATCGTTGATTAGAAGGAAAAATTCGAGGGTTAAACTTATACAAGTCACCTGGGTTAGCCCAAACGCATATTTGAACTAACATGCCTGATCATTGAACAAACTACTCCCAGTAAGGAGTACCACTAAAAAGAAATTCTTCTTTATTTACATCGCTTAAATTCCCGTCTTGCTAATTTACTAATGTGACTGGGTAACCACTCATTAGCTTCAGGCAGCCCAAGCCAAAAATTCATTGTTTCGAGTTGGGCTGCTACAAAGAAGCCTTCCAAACGTTGAACATAGTTATGAGGCAGGTCGAATTGTTGTGTGTAAGATTCTAGCAACTGGTCTCTGAATGCTGGGTGGATATAAGAAAGTGTCCAACCTAAATCGAATAAATAATATCCGAACCCACAAGCTCCAAAATCAATAGCTCTAGCTTCTTGTTCATGAAACACAAAATTACTTGGTATCAAATCTGCGTTATCTTAGTAACGTATTCACCAATGTTATTTTTTATAGGTGATGGCAACACCAGATCTGTATCATTTGTTAATGATTCCAGCCAAATCATTTCTGAATGGATGACTTTTTCATCAGACCAAATACTTTCCATCGAATCATTTTTTGATAGATGTATTCGCAAACTATATCAGTTACTTTCCTTATCTGTCACTTTATAGATGGTGTTTGCATTTTGGCCAATATGAGCTATTGATTGATAAGTAATTGAATAACAAGTTAATGCTTCTATAGCAATATCCTGAGTATCTAGCACGGTATCTTCCCTCCCCTTGAAACGACCGAATAAGGACATCGTACCATAATATTTTCTAATAATTTGAGAGAGAGCTCTTATATTTATATTTTATCCATTACTTAGTTTATAAAGGTAACCTGCTCATCAATGTGTATTGTTCAACTATCGTTCTTGTTACCTAAAAAACCTAAATCGAACTGAATGCAAACATTATTTCAGATTCGCATACCAATTCATTATTTACTGTGGCGACTCCCTTTCCTTTGACGATTTGTCCCTTAATTCGAATTACTTCAAATTCAAGAAGGAGTTGGTCTCCTGGTTTTACTTGTCGTTTAAAACGACAACTATCAATACCCGTCAGTAAGCCTATTTTATGATTGTTGCCCTCAACGTTGGACATTGCGATTCCACCGACCTGTGCCAGTGCTTCTACAATTAAGACTCCAGGCATTACGGGATAGTCAGGGAAATGACCGAGAAAATAAGGTTCATTAATGGTTACATTTTTAATTCCAACAGCTCTCTTCCCCTCATTAATCTCCAATATTCTATCGACCAAGAGAAATGGATTTCGATGAGGAATAATCTCTTTAATTCTTTCAATATCAAGCATGGATTTGCCTCCTAATCGGTTTAATATCATTTTATCGCCTTTGAGTTAAACCAGCCCGAAAATAACTCAACGTAACTCTAGTTAAACTAACCTATCCGTTAGCGTAATAACTGCTCCAAATCAATAACAGGGTATATACTCTCCATTAAAATGATAATGATAGCTGTTATCTATTCGGACATATCCGAGTATACAATGATCTCTATCCCTGTATGAGACACTAGAGTAGTTTTTATTGTCTTTATTGCCTTCAGCAATTAAAATTCCATTGTCATCACAAGCTAAAACAATACCGATATGATCGTGAGAATGATCGGAGAGTAGCTTATCAAAAATAACAATATCACCACGTGCCGGATTAAATTCTTCTTGTTTAGCGTCATAGAAAAATCTAGTATCGGGCAGCAGAGCCCAATCCAACCACGCACCAACCCCAGCTAGCCGATACATTCGGTTAGGATATCTAATTGGAAGAAGTATTCCAACCTGCATACAGCAGTAGTATACAAATGCAGCACACCAATTACCTTCTAGTACTTTATAGATATCAGAGTCCGGCCAATACTTGCAAATTTCCCGATAACGTTCATCTTCCGGTACCCCGATTATGTTTTGCCCTGCGAGCTTTTCCGCAAAATCAGCCAGCATAAGTCGCCTGTCTTTAGTCTCTCTATTTAATGCTTCCACATCTACGTTAAATTCCGTATCTACATTTCCCTCCGGAATCCCTAATTCAATAAATACTTTTTGTAGTCTATGTATATCGGTCTTAAGCATATTATTACCTGTATTTTGAAAGTACATCTGCAATAAAATAGCGTCTTTAATAACTTCCTCATCTGGTCCATGAACTCGATGTCTATCTTCTTGATAAAAGATTGATCTAAGAATTACTGACATCTCTTCGTCGGTAAAGATTTGGGTGCTGCGTATTATAGGTCTTACCGCATCTGCACTGTTGTGACCAGGAAAGGTATTTATTCCAGTTTTATAGAAATAAAAATCGTGTAGCACCCCCGCGATCGCAGCGATTTCCGAATCTAGTCCTCTTCTCATAGCGAGCATCGAAGCGAAGGTAGACACTCCTGAAAGATGAGCCCAAGCTTTCTGATTTTTGAAGTTGCTCTGCTTTTCATAAACATAGGATCGAACAATTTCAAGTCGCTTAGATTTCTTCTCACATATCATAATTAATTCCCCAATCCCTGAACTAACTCAGGACAGAAACCTATCGAACGTTCTACTGCTACGTTTTGGAAAAGTATTTTATCCGCCTTTTCCAAAAGTGTGCCACCGATGCCCATTCTTCTGTATTCTTCGTTAACAAACATCGTCGTCAACGCTCTTCTCTTAAAACCACCAAAAGAGAGAAAACCTTCCGTCAAGTCGTTGTAACGAGCAACAAATATATCATCTGAGGGCATATCGTTACTCTGTTGAGACACATTAAACTGTTCATTTTTACACAACATGGCTGTGATTGAAGCTTCGTCCCTTTCGGGTTTATAGGGTTCAATAATTAGTTGTTCCATCGGCAGTTCACCTTTCAAATTAGGCATTTAATACTGTAACATTTTACCACAATATTCACATATAAGCGTTACACTACTACCCAAGATTCGAATATGACTGGGGCAATAAAACCGAGAATTGTAAATGTTGATTGCAAAGCGGTTCTCCAATGGTCTATCCCTACTAAGCCCATCACACTTAAAAAAAACGATAATCGACGTACTCAGAATTGTGTAATGTCGATTAAACATGTTCTTGTAGTCTGACATCGGAGGAAATATATCGTTATTAATGCTTATTAATGCGAAAGGCATGCTAAAACTTAGGATCACCAAAAATCCCCTCGACCGAGGGGATTTTTCCTATTGCGATGCATTACGTCTCTCCTAACATTTCCTACAAACGCTAATGATAGATGAAGATGACGGAGAGAACGGAGTCTTATCCCAGTCAGCATATTGATGTTCGACGCGAAAGCCGTGAAGGGTTAATAAAGATTGCAGCGTAGCCTGATCTGTGAACCGACAAGCAATTCGGGAATTCGTTCGTTTATCCCCCCAATCACGCATCGTGACCCAATGCATGATATGCTGGCTAGCATCGTAACTTTGTGTACCTGATACCTTGACGTTTTTCCCATCCTTATCAATAAATGATCCCCATTCTGTCTCCTCTTGATCAGATAAATCCGTTCCCTCCGGATTACGGGTCTCGAATGCAAAGATTCCATGGGCTTGTAAATGTTTGTGAACGGTAGTAAGCAAATCGTTTTGATCTTGATCACGTAAGAATGCCTGAAATGCATTGCCAGTCAAATAAATCATTGAAAATCGCTTGTCCGATTCAAAGGTACGTGCATCGCCTTCCATAAAAGTAGCAGTCAACCCTTCCGCCTTCAACTGCGCATATGCAATCATCGCTGAAGAGATATCTACACCGGTCATCTTTATACCGGCTTTCGACAGGGGTATAGTTGTTAATCCCGTACCACAAGCAAGTTCTAACACTTCACCAGGACTCGATCTAGCAAGCTCAAGATAAAACTGATATTTGTCCATTTCACCGTCAAATTCAAGATCATAATTTACCGGATCCAGATATTCTTCAAGATTGCTATGTTCAATCAACGCCATCCCCTTCTTTCATTTCAATGTTACATTGGAGAAAAATAATTTTCATAAGAAAAACATGTGCTTAGTTAGACGCAGAAAGGATAATCTAAAAAATAAAAAGCCTATCGACATTCGTGCTTAACATTATTTTACTGTTTTTTTTATAAACCGTTTGGTAATTCATAGTTATAATCAATTTTTATCGCACCTTAAATAACTACTCTTTAAGTCGATAATCATTACTTTATTCTGCCTGTTGCCTTACAATCAGTAGTTTGTGTACTGAGAAGAAAAACAAATAATTTTCACTTCGAAAACCAACAGGTTCTAAAGAAGTGCTTCTTTGGAAATTTGTCAGTTCTTTCTTATGGACCCACTTTTCAAAATCGGAGCTATCAGGGTTTGTCCAAAGTAAAGCAAGTAAGACTATACCCACCACAAGAATCAGCAGTCTCAAACTGAGCCCCCCTACTAGAAAGATCAGTTATAATATGTATGTCGATCACAATATGGAGATGACTTGTTTTCTCATTCCATATTGGTATTTAAATTCATCTAAACTACCCGTTAGTTGAATAAAGGCAGCTGATCGCATTGATTACCGGGCTGCCAAATTGTATTTGAGCTAACGTAACCCAATAGCTTAACCGTTATTTATTTTATGATACGGTTCTCCGCGCTGTCTGTAACGGCAAGTTTTAGGGCCATCCTTTTGTGGGATGGCCCTTTCATTTTTTTCATTATGTTGAACTATGTTCCCCGTTAACGAGCCGCCTCATAAAAACAGAGCATCTGAGGTCGCGCATCAGATGCTCTGTTTTTAGTATTGTTTTATGACCTTGTTCAAATTTATAAATCTTCTACACCGGTGGGTCGGTTTTTACTCGATACATTTGGCTTCGTGTACATTTTATTGAGAATGGTCGTTTGCACGATAATGAATATACCGCCAACCGCCCAATATAATGGTAATGCGGCGGGCATCTGAAAAGAAAACACACCCATCATGATAGGTGACAACAATCCGATGAAAGCCATTTGGTTATTTGAATTTTGCTGAACCTGCGCTGAAACGGATTGAGACACGCGGAATTGAAAGTAATACACCGCAGCAGCAATAAGCGGCAAAATCATATCAGTTTTCCCCAAGCTAAACCACAGAAAATTGTCAGCTGCAATCTCTGGGGTACGACGAATGGCGTAGTAAAATGCGAGGGTGATCGGCCATTGGAGAAGCATCGGTAAACACCCCATGTTTAAGGGATTAAATTGATGCTTCTGATAGAGCTGCATCATCTCGACTTGCTCTTGTTTTTTTGCATCCGCACTGACGTCGTTCTTATACTTCTCCTTAAGTGCAGTTAACTCCGGCTGGAGGACGACCATCTTTTCTTTCATATCCATTTGTTTCTTGGTTTGATTCATCATGAGCGGCATGATCGCAAGTCTGATGATGAAAGTCATCAGCACGATCGATAATCCGTAGTTTCCATGAAATGTATTCGCAAAGAATTTGATCAAGATCGAAAATGGATAAATAAAAAAGTGGTTAAATATCCCTGATGAATCGGCATTAATCGAGTTTGATTGGGATGCTGTCGAACACCCGCTGAGCACAATGATCGGAATAACTCCAATCAACATGACGAGAATGGGCTTCGCCCATTTTTGAAGCAATAAAATCTTTTTCATCATTGTCCTCCCTAATTGAAAGTATGGAATATCAATGTGGGGAAGGACCATTGTCGTCTTCATCAGGTGCTTCTCTTCGTCTGGCGTTACGTACTATCCACCGCTGAATGCTGCTCGGTTGCGACAGTCTGACAGACACAAACCAAGTTGAAACGGCTGGAGCAATTTCATAACCCCAGTGTATCTCTTGTAAAGAAATATAGGTGAATGGAATTGACACTAAGGAATAGATGAGAGCGATCGAAAATGCCAATTGAACCAAGTCATAAAAATGCTCCAGTCAAGTTCACCTCCGCATGAGCCATGTTGGAAAAATTTGAATAATGATTATACGTTAGAGAAAACGGTGTGGTTTCACTAACCTGCCCGTGGGACTTGATCCCGAACGCTATAATGTTCACCCCTACTTGTCATGA
>NZ_NFUX01000114.1:0-12572 GCF_002264385.1 Paenibacillus sp. VTT E-133280 | reverse complement strand
GTTCGCCTGAAAGCTTTCCGAAGGAAAGCTCGCATCGGAAGCATATGCTGTCTCCGGATGTTATCCGCTGATAGCGGTAAAATCAAAAACATCTGGAGACAACAGCGACCGAAAGTCCAAACATTCCCGCAGTTACGCCCCATCACCATATTCATCACCCTACCATCAATTCAGCTTCAAGATCGAAGCATTATCAACAAAAGTAGCTGTATTAAAAAGCATCAATACATCCTTGATCTCATTCTGAGCCATATACTCACTGATACTTCCGTTATAATAACGAATGTCGATCACGTGGATTTCCGGTACATGCTGAGTCAGGAAAGGGATCACACTATGTGCATAAGAGTCTTTGATGACAAGCAGCTTCTCCTGTTTGACCACTTTAGGATCAAGCTGGCTTGTGATTTTCATGAGAGCATGAACGCCGCCAAGGAAATAAGAATACTTATCTTTTTTCGCCAGATAGCTTGGATCGTACATACTTGATAAAGTCTCATTAGTATCCACAATGTGCATCTTGGTGGATACATCATGAACAGGCTTATACATTTGAATGGAATCTGGCGCCACTCCGTTAAATTGACTCCGCGTATGGTAGCTTCCAAGGAACGAATCGCTTACCGTCTCAATCTCGAATTCGCTCTGGGACAGAGGTTGCCATCCCATACTTTTAGCATAAGCTACGTAAGCCAAATAAGCACCGTAGGTTGTCCAGTGATGATCGGTCCGATAATAAATGGGCTCTGCGGCATGTGGAGCAAGAACATCAAATCCATTAATAAAAGTTAAACTATCCCCTACATCCTTAGCAATCGTTTGATTCACCTCGGCTTGCGAATATACGGGTGCTAGCCAGGGCAGACGTTCGTTGTACAAGCCTACCGATGTCGGCGCAAGCAGAAAGGTCATTTTGGCTGCTGCATTTTTATCGGCAAAACGTTTCACAGCCGCTGCATATTGCTGAACCTTATTGTGATCAGGTGCCTCGAATTTTTCGAATAAGTAGCCATCTTTCCCCTTATAAATTCCGTTATTCTCTTGCTGCAACCTCATTTGCTCCACTGCCGATTTCACCCATACCCATTTGGCTCGAAAAGGGAAGTGATCGGTTACGAAGCTTTCCGCCTCTTCCGCGTAGGTGTGGGATAATAAATTGTCCCATGTCAGTTGGGGAGCGCTTTGCAAATATCGGTTTTCTAGCTCAGAGAAACGTTGAACTGGCAATAAGAAAAAGGTTATACCCACCAGAAACAGCGTCGCGACAAATCCCGCCACTAGTATTCGATCCGTCCTCTGCTTCATAAACAATCACCCCCTAGAATCGGAAATATAAGAATGGGTTAAAGGTAGCATCCACTAAATAAGCGACAGATAGGAAGAACAGCATGCCATACCAAACTAGAGAAGGAATCGATCTATCATCCATACGCTTGGAGAGTTTCAAAGGAACGGATGCTAAAGTTAGTACCACAAGTAGAATCGCGTTTGTGTATGTAAAGTATAAAGTAGTGGTATTCCACAATGGCTGACCGTTAAAGCCAAGCATCGCTTGCAAGTAACTAAGCACCAATGGAAGTTCTTCAAAGGCGAACAAGACCCATCCGATGAGAATAAGCACAATGGCATAGAGATGCCTAACCCATTGCGGTAGGCGGCTTAGTAGCTTTAAACCCCACCATTTTTCGAAGATAAGAATAATCCCAAAGTATAATCCCCAGAGTAGAAAATTCCAGCTTGCTCCGTGCCAGATTCCCGTCAACAGCCAGACAATGAGGATATTGCGCACCTGAATGCCTAAACCCCGGCGGTTGCCTCCAAGCGGGATATATACGTAGTCACGAAACCAACTGCTAAGGGAAATATGCCATCTCCGCCAGAAGTCGGTAATGCTCTGTGAAATATAAGGTTTGTTGAAGTTCTCGTTAAAGCGGAAGCCGAACATAAGTCCGAGGCCAATCGCCATATCCGAATATCCACTGAAATCAAAATAGATCTGAAAAGCAAATGCAATAATGCCAATCCAAGCGGTTAAAGCAGGCATGGAATCTAGATTGGAGCTGGAAACGGTGTGCCAAAGCAAACCGATGTTATTGGCAAGCAGCACTTTTTTGGCTAGTCCGATAATGAATCTTCGCACACCCGCTGCGAACATGGAGATATCCACCGAACGCGCTCGTAATTGTTCTGCAATGGTGTTGTATTGAACGATAGGCCCGGCTACTAATTGTGGGAACAAGGCTACAAACGTACCGAAATCAATCCAATTCCGCTGTGCTTTAGCAGTTCCTCTGTAAACGTCAATGATGTAGGACATGGATTGAAAAGTATAGAACGAAATCCCAATAGGTAGTGGTAAATCAGTTAATGGGATATGAGTACCGAGGAGTTCGTTTACATTTTGGATGAGAAAATCTGCATATTTGAAATACGACAATAAGCCCAGGTTAATAACCATAGAGCTAACCACAATCCACTTGCGCTGTACCGTAGTCAGCTTCGGTCTACTAAGAAGTAGACCAAAGCCGTAATCGGTAATGGTGGACAGCAACATAATTACAATGTAGACCGGTTCGCCCCAAGCATAAAACACCAGACTGCTTAAGAACAATATGAGGTTTTTGATTCGCCAAGGCGAAACATAGTAGAGTGCAAGGACAGCCGGCAGAAACAGGAATAGAAAGAGTAGGCTGCTGAATACCATCGCTAGTTATTTTTTAGTAAACAAGGTATCAAATTCAGTCACCAGCTGATCAGCACTCTCCGAAATCACGAATAAGATGTAATTTCCTTTTGTGACCAGCTTATAATTTTGGGCGTTCTCATACTGATCCGGAAGATATTGTTCGAATTGCTTTTGAATATCAGTCGCACGCTCTTTGACGGCGGTTTCGACAGTAGAGATATCTTTTGCATCTTTAACTTTTAAAATGGCAATTTCGTTACTTTTCACATTCATCATTGGCATTCTAATGCTATAATCTTCAAGTAATGATGGAGCTAGATGGTACAGCTGAGCCACCATATCTTCTTCAACTTCCATTAATGAAGGCTGTTCCACTTTTGCGAGCATCTCGTCGATCATTTCTTTCGGCGTCAGATTGGTTTCGACAACGGCTTCATTGTTACCACTGGAACAGGCGCTAAGCACTACACTTAATACAATAGTTAACGCTAGAATGAAGGTATGTTTTTTCAATTAGGTCACTCTCCTTGGTGTGTTTGATCTATATTTCTCTAGTTAACTAACGTAAAGAGCCTATAGAATGTTGCGGGACACTATCTTTCGAATACTTTACCCCAATTTAGTGGAAATATGTTCGAAGAAAAAGGTCATGCAAAGATCTTCCTCTCTTAGCTTGCGCAATGGTTGGTTATACTGTTAATGTTAGATAGATAGTTTTGAATAGAAGGGGATTGAACGGAATGATCGAAGAACTGAACAATAATGGACTACCGGAGAATTACGAGGAATTAAAGAAAGCTGCCAACCGCTCTGCGGATTGGAGAGCCCGTCTAGAAGCTGTTGAAGAACTGGGACAGACTAACCACAAACAAATTATCGATATCCTGACGCGTTTAATGGAGAGCGATCCTGTATATACAGTTCAAGAAGCAGCTTACCTTAAACTGAAGGCATTCGGCGAAGATGTTAAAGCACCGTCCAAGAATAAACCGGAGCTAGTAAAAGGCGTATCCAAAATACTCCTGAGAATCAAGAAGAGCTTGCCAAGAGATCATTCGTACGAAGATTTCAAAGAGAAGCTGAAAAAGATGAGAATCGACGTGTACGATATTTACGAAGGCGAAAAGGGCGCTGACTTTGACGCTTGGCTGATGAAGATGTGGAATTCCTCGAACAAGTAAAGGATGACAACATGCAAATTAACAAATTAATTGAACAATTTCAAGAATACCTTAAGCTTTCTGCTGAATTACGTCCCGACTATATTGCAAGCTTAGGCCAAGGTGATAACGAAGCGAAGATTACGTCGGTTTTCCCGGAAACCCCTGCACTGCTGAAGGCCATTTATAACACGGTTTCAGGCACAAGCAGTGAGGAAGAAGAACCAAGTCTAATCGAATTTATTCCAGGGTATCGTCTAATTCATATTAATGAATATGAAGCAGAGATGAAGATTTTAGCTGGAATATTGGAGGAAAAAGGTCATCAAGTGGATGGAGTTATCTTGCCGATCTTAACGAACTACGGCAGCGACTTCATTTGTTACTATAAATCTGCAGATGGTGTGGAACGCGTATGTGACCTGCTGCATGATTTTGGGGATCTCATTGTGATGTATGAATCACCTGAAAAGTTCCTGGAGACTTTATGTGAGTTCTACAAGCAGGAGGTTTATTTCCTGGATGAAGAGGGATACCTCGATTGCGATTTAGTAAAAGAGGGCGAAGTAGGTGCAGCTCTAAACCCGGATGCGAAATATTGGTCCGAGTAACAAGCTGGTACCCTATAAAGAAGAGCAGCAGTCCTATTACGGACCAGCTGCTCTTTGTTTATTCAATATCTACTGTTATGTTACTCCTGCGCGGCACGTTTCTCCTGCTCACGAAGCTCTACTCTCCGTATTTTTCCGGAGGTCGTCTTCGGAAGATCTGGAATGAACTCGATTTTGCGTGGATATTTATAAGGTGCGGTCCACTCTTTAACATGGGATTGCAGCTCCTTCACAAGCTCTGGAGAAGCGGCGGTCTCATCTTTTAGTACAATAAAAGCTTTAACGATATGTCCGCGGATTTCATCCGGACTTGCAACGACTGCGCATTCCTTAACCGAAGCATGTTTCATAAGGGCTTCTTCTACTTCGAAAGGACCTATGGTGTAACCCGAGCTAATGATAATGTCATCTCCACGGCCCTCGAACCAGAAATAACCCTCTTCATCTTTCCGTGCCCGGTCTCCAGTTATGAAGAACTCGCCGTGAGTAGAGCTTTCTTTTCTGCCGGGGTCTTTGTAATAGGTATGGAATAACGCTGGCATGCTTAAGTGCACTGCGATGTCTCCAACAACTCCAGCAGGTAACGGAATGCCGTCCTCATCTACCACTTCAACTAGACCCGGAGCAATAGATTTACCCATAGAACCTATTCGAATTGGAGTATCTTTGAGAGTACCGATTATAAGCGTACTTTCTGTTTGACCGTAACCATCACGAATCGTGATATTGAATTCACGCTGGAAGGTGTTGATGACCTCTTGATTCAAAGGCTCTCCAGCGGAAACCGCGCAGCGAAGGCGGGACAAGTCATACTGATTGAGATTTTCTAATTTGGCCATCAAGCGATATTCGGTTGGCGTACAGCATAATACCTCGATGTTATGATCTTGTAGCAGCTGCAAATATTTTTTGGGATGAAAAGATCCGCTATATACAAAACCGGTCGCCCCGTTGCCAAGGACGGTTAGGAAGGGGCTCCAGATCCACTTCTGCCAGCCCGGTGCTGCTGTTGCCCAAACGGTGTCAGTTTCTTTGATATCGAGCCATTGAGGCGATGTGATACGTAAGTGAGCATAACCCCAGCCATGACTGTGAACGACTGCTTTAGGGTTGCCAGTGGTTCCAGAGGTATAGGCCAAGATCGCCATATCGTCCCGGTGGCTTTCGACTGCTGTGAATTTATCGGACTGATCAATCATTAGGCCTTCCAGATCTAGCCATCCATGACCGAGCTCTTCAGGGTCGCCGGATACGGAAAGACGGTAATCCAGAGCAGGCAGATCGTCCGAGATTTTATTAACTTCATCAGTGACCTCGGACCAGGCAATAACAGCTCTGGCTTCGGAATGCCGCAGACGATAGGATAAATCCTTTGCGCGAAGCATTTCTGATGAAGGGATAATGGCAAGTCCTAGCTTCAGACATGCTAAATAGATGACATAAGCGATGATTCGACGGGGAACCATTACAAGAACACGATCCCCTTGCTGAAGGCCGAGTGCTGCGAGCCCTCCGGCAAGTTGGTTAGCTTGCTTGCGAAGATCTCCGTAAGTGATCTCCTCGTAGTCTCCTTGTTCATTCAACCACTTAAGCGCAATCTTTTCCGGAGTATGGCGTTCCATTTCCGAAGTGAGATTGTAGTACTCAGGTGCGATCCACTGCTGATTATTCAATATGAACCTCTCCTATATAAAACAAGATGTGTATAACGGTTATGCTTAGTATAGCACGTTATCCTAGTACCAGGTACTAGTACCTTGGTGCTTAAATTTGATATCATAGGGTTCAGAAGGTTAAGATAACTTGTGTAAATATAAATCCAGAAAGTGAGAACTATGTTATGAATCACACAACTTTTGATGAAATATTCGCTATTATGGAAGCCTCTTTTCCTACCTCCGAGATCAGAACCTATGAGGGACAACAGGAGTTATTGGATGTTTCACATTACCGATTGATTACCGAAGTGAATGCTGAGGGGAAAATCATTGCTTTTATAGCTTGCTGGGAGTTTCCAGGATTTCGATTTGTAGAACATATCGCAGTGGACCCAAGTATTAGAGGTGGAGGCGTTGGTAAAAAGCTGATGGAGGAGTATATCCGTCAGTCAGGCAAGCCTGTGCTTCTTGAAGTTGAACCGCCACTGGGTGAAATGGAGCAACGGAGAATTGGCTTTTATGAGCGACTGGGTTTCCACTTAAATCCTTATGCGTATGTGCAGCCCCCTCTGCGTGTGGGAAATGCTGACTTACCGCTTCAAATCATGACTTACCCTAACCCTGTCGATGAGGAAGAATTCGATCTTTATCGAGAAATTTTATATACAGAAGTGTATAAGGTTACAACACCGTATCAAGGCTAATCTCTAACAGCAATCCATACGATCCTTTTTAGGATAAGTGGGTTGCTGTTTTTATTTTATATAAATGATTGATTTCATGATTTTTTTCTTTACAAAATGGGTACAAGTTAGAAACAACTTAGAGACATAATTTTATTTCGTTTGAGCTAAAGTAAGAACAAAGATTGAACTTCTAAGGAGGATTTACTTATGAAAAATAAAAAATTACTTATAGCAACGATGGTATTTGGGATGGCAGTCACAGGATCAGCTGGTGTGTACGCGGGCACTAAACTTCAGAAAATTACGGCATACCTCAATCACAGCATTGGATTTAAGGTGAATGGCACAGCTTATACACCAGTAGATAATAAAGGAAACTCATTAGCGCCAATTACTTATAACGATACAACCTATCTTCCTGTACGTGCGATTGCTGATGTGATGAAGGTGCCTGTGACCTTTGATGCGGTGAATAATCAGGTTATTCTGGGTACTGGAACTGTGGTGCCGGATAAAGATACATTAACACCAGTACAGTACAGCAACGCTCAAAAAGAACAAATTTCTAAAGCTTTTGCAAATTTCGATGGGTTTAAAACGGTTTATGCACCAGCACAAATGGTGAGTGGTGACGCTTTTCAAAAAGCAGCTAGCTCTGAAGATGGAGTGTACTTATTGTTCAACCATATGAGGGTGAACGTTTCTCCACGTGACTACTCCTATGATTACAAAGGCGATACCGTAAAGCTTTCCAATGGTACAGAAGCCAAGTGGTACAGCCCCTCCAGTGATTCGTTGTTCTTGACCTATAAACTGGATGATCGTTTTGTTACGATTAGTTCCCCGAATAAAACACTGAGTAAGACGCAATTAGAAAAAGTAGCAGTGAATGTAGTGAAATGGACGAAATAAGCCCTCATTAGCACCTATCTTTGTGCCTTAAAAAGTAAAGCAGCAAGTCTCCCGTAGTTGGAGTGGCTTGCTGCTTTTTTTTGTCGTGTTTGGGAGTCAATGATTTAAACGCTTTTACTTACTGTGCTGTTTATTTGGCAGCTTTTGACTTGGTGTACTTTTACCATGGTTTTCTTTATTCTTTTCAGCTTTCTTTTGGGTGTCATGTACTTTTTCTACAAAAGCATGAGTATCGTCCATGTTTATCCTCCTTGAATGGCAACCTTGCCGTTACTGTAACCACTTTTGCAGGAATACATACACGATGTACTTTACAAACTTCTATGTTTATAAAGACATTGCGAAAATATTTAATAGTTACTATAAATGGATGCAAGCATTTCATAGAACAGTAAGGGAGACTGATTATGAACAGGTTATTTAAACAAGCTGTATCCATGACCTTAGCTTTCGTTATGGTACTGGGAATTACATTCACAGGAATACCAGCTTATGCTGAAGACAGCAATGGGGATGCTGGACTACTGCAATTACAATCGCTAGAGCCTGTTACATTATTGGCAGGGAATTCTACGTGGAAGTATCTAGATCACGGAACAGATCAAGGAACGGTATGGCGGTCCGTGTACGACGATTCAACATGGGCGTCTGGCCAAGCACCGCTTGGGTATAAAGATAATGGAACCGGAGTCAGCAGCAAGCAATTTGGTGCTCTGAACACAAATATAAGCTACGGTTCTAATAAGAGTTTGAAATATCGTACTTCTTACTTCCGTACAAACGTAACGGTGAATAAGGAAGAGATTGCGAAATCCGATAAAATCTTGGGTAATTTCGCATTTGATGACGGAGCAGTACTATATTTGAACGGTAAAGAAATCTACCGTGAGGCTATGCCAGCGGGCGAAATTAATTTTCAAACAAAGAGTTCAACTAACTTAAGTGATCCAAACGAATATACTAAGGTAGACATTACCGAAGTAGTAAAGGCTAACTTGAAGGACGGAAGTAATGAGCTTTCAGCTGAGGTGCATCAGTCGAGTGATGGTAGCTCTGACCTCTATTGGGATATGAACCTGATTGCTTATCCGGTAGTAGAACCTGTAGAACCTGGTGTTGGTAAGCCTGAGTCCATCGCACTGACTTTTAACGGAAACCCTCAGACTAGTATGGGATTCAACTGGTATGCACCTGAGAGTGTGACGGGTACCAAACTTGAAGTAGTAGAAGCTTCTAAATTAGTGGACGGTCATTTCCCGGTAGGTGCTCAAGCTTACGAAGGAACATCGGTTACAACAAGCGTGTATATGACAAAAGCGGATAAGTCAGCTAAAAAACCAGTTGTACTGACTAGCCATAAGGTCATTGCTGATCATTTGCAGCCGGGAACGGAGTATGCTTACCGTGCTGGGGATGGACAAGCTGACAATTGGAGTGACATCGGAACGTTTACAACAGAAAGCTCCAGTAATCAGGCATTTAAGTTCTTATATACAACGGACTCTCAAGGAACAACTGAAGGTGATTTTGATATTTGGAATCATACCCTTCAAGAGGGCTTGGCTAAATTTCCAACAAGTGAGTTCATTTTGAATTCCGGTGATTTGGTTGATAACGGTGATATTGAGGAGCAATGGTCGTGGTTCTTCAACAAGCCAAAGGATATTCTAGCAAATATTCCATTGGTTCCACTGGTAGGTAATCATGAAAGTAAGAGTTATAGCAATTACACAACTCATTTTAATTTACCGAATGTCTCGAATACGGGCGCAAAACCAGACGGCTCTGTATATTCTTTTGACTACGGTTCAGCACACTTTATGGTTATTAATACAGAATACTATGGTGCTAGTTCGAATCTTGAGAATAACGAAATTTACAATAAACAAGTTGAGTGGCTGCGCAGTGAAGCTGCGAAAAGCGATCAGAAGTGGAAAGTTGTGCTCTTGCATAAATCACCTTATTCTGTTGCCAGTCACACAAATGATACAGATGTACTCTATTACAGAGCTAATTTGACAAAGGTATTTGATGAGCTTGGTATTGACATGGTTATCGGAGGACATGACCACACCTATACTAGAAGCTATCAAATGTACAACAATCAGCCGTTGACGGATATTAAGCCGGACAAAAACGGAGTGGTAACTGATCCTAAGGGTACGTTATACCTGATTACAAATGCAGCGGGTAATAAAAAATATAATGTTGGCGCAGGTCCGTTTCCTTTTGCCGCTAAATACGAGCAGCCTGGTAAGGAAATGTTCACAGGAATGACTGTAACGAATAATGAATTTTCATACGAAGCCTACACCACGACAACTGGTGGAACTACCGACTTGTATGATAAATACAGCATTCATAAATCTGACGTAGCTGTTAAACCTGTGCAAAATGCAAAAGCTACTGTAGCAGATGGCGGTAAAATCACGTTAACTTGGGATGCGCCTGCATCTGGCGCACCAGTGTCAGGATATCGCATTTATGAGCAAAATGATCTGGTATCTGCAAACTGGACGGTCAGTGTTCCTAATACGGAAGGTCAAACTTCTTACAGTTACACTGTAGAAAATACTAATCCGAACCAAACCTATCAATTTGTTATCAAAGCTGTAAGTGACAGAACCAATTCAGAAGCTAAAATTGCTTCTACCGATTCTATCAAAAAAGTTACCGTTACCTTTAACGGCGACCCAGTGAGTGCAAAAGGATTCACATGGTACACAGCGTTGAAATCTGCAGGAAGCGACCTGCAGGTAGTAGAGAACACGGGTGTTACTCCAGACTTTATAAAAGCAGCTGAGTTTACAGGCCGTTCTGCTGTTTCCAGAAATTCAAAGGATGAATTAGTTCATAAAGCTGAAGCTTCTGGCCTTAAGGCTGATACGAAATACTACTTCCGTGTAGGTGATAAAGCACTAGGGTTGTGGAGTGCAGTGGGAACTTTCGAAACGGCTGCTAAGACAGGTGCATTTACTTTCATCGACCTGGCGGACACACAAGCTAAGACGGAAGATGAGGCTATTCTTTCTGGAGAAACGATGGCAAAAGCACTTACGACATTCCCGGATGCTGAGTTTGTGGCGATTAACGGAGATATCGTAGATACTGGAACCAATGAATCACAATGGAATTGGTTGCTTGGCCATTCACAGGAAACCTTGCTCAATACGACTATTGTTCCAGTTGCGGGAAACCATGAGGATAAAGCGAATGCCTTCTATGAGCACTACAATATTAAGGAAGCCGCAGGCTCACCAACAGAAACGGGAGCATACTATTCCTATGATTACAGCAATGCGCACTTTGTAGTCTTGAACACGAATGAAAATTCGGATGAATATGCTAACTTCAGCAAAGCACAGTTGGATTGGATGAAGGCCGATGTAAAAGCAGCGAAGGCTGCTGGGGCGAAGTGGATTATCGTCGCTATGCATAAAGGACCATACACAACCTCTAACCACGCTACTGACAAAGATATTATGGGTGCTAATGGAGAAAGAGCGAAGGTCGCTCCAATGATGGCTGAACTGGGCATTGACTTGGTTCTTCAAGGCCACGACCATATTTATGCACGGACGAAGCCAATCAAGGCTGACGGAACTGCAGCAGACACAGTGAAGATCAAGGAAAGCTTTAATGGTCAAACTGTGGAGTACACAGTAAACCCAGATGGAACGATCTATCTGATTCCAGCTACAGCAGGAGCAAAGGTTTACTACAAGAACATGAAACCTGAGTTGGGAGATGCGTATTATAATCTCTTTGAAGTAGCCAATGAGAATACAGCTGCTAAATACGGAGCGGACCCAAGTGATGCTACGCGTCCAATGCGCGGTCAAGTTCAGACCTTTGTGGGTATCACTGTAGATGCAGGGAAGCTGACAGCTGTATCTTATGAGATTGATCAGAATGTTAATGAGGCTAAACCATATGTTCTTGAAGAGTTCGGTATTGTTAAGGGCGATGAGAATGGTGGAGTTACACCGACACCAACGCCAACAACAGAGCCGACAACAGCACCAACAACAGCACCAACAACAGCACCAACAACAGCGCCAACAACAGCGCCATCAACAACGACACCAACAACAAAACCGACAGCAACACCAACAGTAGCGCCAACAGCTACACCAGCACCGACAACGGCACCTTCACCAACTGCAACGCCAGTTAACAAGCCAACTTTAACGGATACTAGCAATCACTGGGCAGCAGCAGTTATTGAGAAAGCAGTAGCAGCTGGCTTCGTTAGCGGGTATCCGGATGATACTTTCCGTCCGAATCAGAAAGTAAATCGGGTTGAATTTATCACAATGCTGGCACGTGCATTACAATTGCCGGACAGTGGTGACACATCAAGCTTTAAAGATGCTGCGAAGATTCCAGCATGGGCTAAGTCTTTTGTAGCACAGGCTGTATCTCTGCAAATTATCAGTGGCTATGATGATGGGACATTCCGTCCTACACAGGAGCTAACACGTACAGAGTTAGCAGTTATGGTTGTTCGTGCTCTTGGTATTACAGTAGATCCGAAAGCGACATTAACCTTCAATGATGCTAAGGATGTACCAGCATGGGCTGTGCCGTATATTGCAGCAGCAGCGAAATCAGGCCTTGTGAATGGTGTAGGGCAGAATAAATTTGCACCTAACCAGAAGGCAACAAGAGCAGAGGCTGTTACCATAATCCTTGCATTATTAGAAAAAGGGCAGAAATAATCTATTAACAGGGTGAAAAGAACTTAAGCTCAATAAGTATTGAACAAAGGGGTCTCAGCATATCAGCTGAGGCTCTTTTGTGTTTCAATAACTTTTTACAAATAACACTTGCAATGAATCTCTATACATGATATATTC
>NZ_NFUX01000119.1:0-10855 GCF_002264385.1 Paenibacillus sp. VTT E-133280 | reverse complement strand
CCGCAGGGGGGCGCTCTCCAGTTCCCCTATCCCAGCCGTTAAGGCGGCAGCTGCCGCCATATCGGTTCCGGTCCAGGGGAACGGGGCTTTGCCGCGCGCTAGCAGCTCACAGCGCGCTAGCATAGCAAGGCCGCGCCGAGGATGCGGCCCCTCTATGATGCGGTCCAGCTCCGCGCGGACACGCTCCACAGCAATATGCGCCAGCTTATCTCGCTGGCGCAGTAGCCCCCTCCACGTATTCTTAGCGATGGAGAAATCTAACACCGATGCGAAACGAATGCAGCGAAGCATGCGAAGCGCATCCTCATCGAACCGTTCCTCTGCATCACCCACACAGCGGATCACACGGAGAGCTAGATCCTTCTCGCCTCCGAAGGGATCAATCAAATCTCCATCCAGCCCGCAGCATATCGCATTAATCGTAAAATCACGACGACGAAGATCTTCCTTCACATCACTAACAAATTCAACATGGTCCGGACGACGATGATCTACATACCCGCTTTCAGTTCGGTATGTCGTCACCTCAAATCCATGCCCATCCTGAAGCACAGTGACCGTCCCGTGTGCTAGTCCTGTCGGAATACTGCGTGCGAAAATGGCTATCACTTCCTCCGGCACTGCTGAAGTTGTAATATCCATATCATGCACTGGCCTACCCAATAGCTCATCGCGAATGCAGCCTCCAACCCAAAAAGCCTCATGGCCGTTTTGCGTTAGCTCAGAAATTACATTTTCCGCCGCAAGAGCCATAGCAGATGGCGCCATTTTCCATTTCATTACGAACTCCTTACCCCCTGACTGTATCCAGTCTAGGTACCTTGCGCCCGAGCACACGGTAATATATATCCTCATACTGACTTGTAATCGAATCCTTACAGAAATCTTTGCAGGCCGTTTCCAAACAAGCTTGTCTGAACTGCTCCACCATGCGATCATCCGATAGGAGTTTGATTGCATATTTCGCCATAGTTTCTGTATCCCCAATTGGAGCAATGAATCCTGTCTTGCCATGTTCTATGAGCTCCGGAATGCCTCCGGTTTGAGAACCTATAGTCGGAACACCACAGGCCATCGCTTCCAGGGCGACCAGACCAAAGCTTTCCTTCTCAGAAGGTAACAGAAGAAGATCAGCCAACGAAATAACCTGAGCAATCTCATCCTGTCTTCCTAAGAAGCGGACTTTATCATCCAGACCCATTTCACTGATCTTAGCTTGAATCTTAGGAAGATCTGGCCCTTCGCCAACAAGCAGCAGACGTGAAGGGATTTCGCGATTCACTTTAGCAAAGATATCCACAACATCACTTACCCTTTTAACTGGGCGGAAGTTACTGATATGCATCAAGATCTTCTCCTCAGGGGAAGCAAAATCATCCCGTAGATTCGAAACATCCCGTGGGTAATAGACACGATGGTCAACAAAATTATAAGTGAGGTCGATCTCGCGCGTGATATCCAGCACTTCTCGAGTTTCTCTAATGAGATCCTTCGATACAGCTGTTACTGCATCACTTTCATTAATCCCAAGACGGATTAGATCTTTTAGAGATTCATCTTGTCCAAGTACCGTGATATCCGTACCATGCAAGGTCGTTACAACTTTTATATCATTACCAAGCATCTGCTTAGCAAGGAAAGCACAAACAGCATGCGGAACAGCGTAATGAACATGAAACAAATCCAAATTCTGCATTTTGGCAACCTGAGCCATTTTCGTAGCGAGCGCTAAATCATAAGGAGGATATTTGAATACATAATAATCATTAACCTCTACCTCATGGTAAAATATATTTTTCTGGAATTTCCCTAACCGAAACGGAATGCTGTGTGTAATAAAATGAACTTCATGTCCCTTTTCGGCCAAGAGTTTTCCTAATTCAGTCGCTACTACGCCTGAGCCGCCAAGAGACGGATAACAAGTGATGCCTATTTTCAAACGATCCATATTCCGTCCCCTTCTATACCTTATATAGTTTGATCCCCTGCAGTAAACAAATCTACTGCATAAGGCACTTTTGTTGCAAACCCTTCCGCATAGGGAATGAGTCTCCGCTGTCCAAGCAACATGTCTCTGGAACGAACACGTTCAATGTAACCTTCTGTCAGCGGTGTGGATACAGCATCGGCACCGAGCGGCTTGGTGAACTGGGAGCGATAGCAGGACAACGCCTGTTCTTTCAGCCCATATTGTTTAGTAACATCTACAATAAGATCCGTACGTCCTAGATCATTTATAAAATAAAAAAACAGCTGTGGAGCCGGAACTGCCGGCTTGTCCGGCATATATTTACGTAGTTTAGCATTAAAAACAGCCTCTTCTACTAGCTTACTGCACGCAATATGATCCGGATGACGATCTTCCCAATAAGGAGCAAAAACAATCGCAGGAGCAAACCGGCGAATTTCTGCTGTCACAGCGGCCACATGCTCTTCTGTTATAAACAGCCCTCTGTCAGATAAGCCCAAATTCGTCCGCACAGACACGCCAAGTAGATCAGCAGCTTGCTGTGCCTCTTCCTTGCGTAGCTCTACAGTACCGTTCGAGGACATTTCCGCAGCTGTTAAATCGCACAGACCTACTTTTAGTCCTGCAGCGGTATGCTTCGCAATCGTACCTGCCATTCCGATCTCCGCATCATCCGCATGAGCCCCAAATACAAGAATGTCCAGCTTCATTCATCAACACCTGGTTTGTATTTATGGACGAGTTCTCGCCAAGCAAAGTCACCACGATCAATCGCCTTCACAAGCACCTCAGCTGTTGCGATATTCGTTGCTACAGGGATACCATATACGTCACATAGACGAAGTAAAGCTGTAATATCTGGTTCATGTGGTTGTGCCATTAATGGGTCGCGCAAGAAAATAATAAGATCCAATTCATCTTGGGCTACCATTGCCCCAATTTGCTGATCTCCACCCAATGGTCCTGACATATAGCGATGAATCTTCAAGCTAGTCACATCCATGATCCGTTGGCCAGTAGTCCCCGTAGAAAATAGTTCATGACCTACAAATACATGCTCATAGGCTAATACAAAATTTACGATTTCATCTTTTTTACGATCATGTGCAATAAATGCGATCTTTAACATGGTGTTCTCCCCTGTCTATTCTATAAAGTGCTCAAATCCATAGATCAAGCCAGTGTATCCCATTACCTTTTGAATACCCATCTTAACGCCTGGCATATAGCCTGCTCGCTCATAAGAATCATGCCGGATTTTTAAGGATTGTCCGAACCCACCAAAAATCACTTCTTCTTGGGCAAACACACCAGGAAGACGGACACTATGTATCCGGAATCCATTATAGTAACCCCCACGCGCACCCTCAATCGTTTCTTCTTCTTTAGGGTTTCCTTGACGAAGCTCTTCCCGTACTTCTGAAATCATCTCTGCTGTTTTGACTGCAGTTCCGGATGGAGCATCCAGTTTTTGGTCACCATGATACTCGATAATCTCCAGATGTGGAAAGTATTTTGAAGCTTGAGCCGCAAATCTCATCAACAGAATAGCCCCTATGGAGAAGTTCGGAGCAATAAGTCCACCTATCCCCTGGTCTTGACACTGCTTGTCCAGTTCCACAATTTGCTCCGGTGTGAATCCGGTTGTACCGATAACCGGACGCACGCCATATTTAATGGCTAACACTGTATTCGTATACGCTGATTGCGGTGTAGTGAAATCGACCACAACATCTCCGTTGCTTCCTGCGAGGGCAGCCTCAAAATCTGAAGTTACAATAATTCCTGAGTCTTCCAGACCTACTAGACGGCCTGCATCTATATCCATCGATGAACGATCTACCGCAGCCGCTAGCTCCAACTCTTCGTCTTGCAGCACAAGTTTAACAACCTCTTTACCCATTCTCCCGCCTGCGCCGGATACGATAACTCTGATCTTGTTGCTCATATCTTTTCATCCTCGCTTTCACTAGTTATATAGTTATTGCATATACGATTGTATGGATTTCTGAAGGTCTACCATCAATTCTCGCAAGCCAGAATCATCCGGATGTAAAGAAATCACTTCTTTTAAGGCGGCCATAGCCTGTATATGTTCATTCACCCGACTATGTGCGATGGCAAGCCATACATAAGCATCCCCGTATAATGGATCCAGGGCGATGGCCTCTTTAAGTAGCGTAATCGGATGGTACGGGTTACGAGTTTTGTTTTCTTCATCTTCTATCAACCGCTTAGCTTCCTGTACATGCATCATAGCTTGAAGATGCTGTAGATGCAGACTATACTCAGGTTTGCTGCCATCTAACTTCATAGCCGCCTGAGCATGAACTAAAGCTTTATCTAGCATACCACTGCGGGCATATGTTATGGAACAACGATATCTGACTTCAGCATCAGCAGGACTTGCTGCAATCGCAGCCTCAAAGCAAACAATAGCTTCCGCAAAGTCACTACGCAATATTGAGCGGTAGGCTTCTCTTACATAATCCCTTTGATCCATATCCTCACCATCCTCACGGCTAAATCCCGTTCGTTTGGTACAGCATATGTTATAGAGGCCTAATCGGTGTCTTTTGGTGTCCAACGCCCAGCATCTCGGGTATTAAACTTATGCATGACCTTATTATGTGCTTCAGTCAGATCAATCCCAAGAGAATTTGCAAAACAAACGGTAATAAACAAAATATCTCCCAGTTCAAGCTTTATAGAATTCTCTGCTTCATCAGATTTCTTCGGCTTCTCACCGAATTCATGATTGACTTCCCGCGCCAACTCTCCGACTTCCTCGGACATGCGGGCTAACATAGACAGCGGGCTGAAGTATCCTTCTTTAAATTGCGATATATAAGCGTCTACTTCACGCTGAATGTCACCAAGACTTTTGTCCATAAAATGTATCTTAGCCCCCTCTGTATATCTTGCCTTCTGTTTGCCCCTATGTTATCGTAAAGACGTTTTGAAGACAAATCTTTTTTGAATATTTTAACACCTGCAAGAAAAGGTATACTTATTATAGGAAAAGAAAAACTGCCTTAACAAGGCCTAACGAGGGATTCCATGAATTCAAACAAGGTAATTTCAATCAGCAAAACAGTTGCCCCTATCATGCTCGGAACCGCAGTATATGCATTCGGACTACTGTATTTCATCATTCCCAGTCAACTCATGGAAGGCGGCGTAACGGGAATCACACTGCTGCTTAATTATGCCTTTGACATTCCAATCTTTTTAACAACACTGCTAATCAATCTCCCATTGTTTCTGCTCGGTTGGAAAGTCCTAGGCGGCCGCCAAATTGTATACACAGGTGTAGGAATCGGATCTTTGTCCCTTTTCTTGTGGATCTTCGAAAGATTGATCTCTGCTGGATGGATTGTTCCTTTCAGTACCGAACATGACTTTATTCTTGCTGCGCTATACGCAGGGGTAACACTCGGAACCGGGCTTGGGATTGTGTTCCGTTTTGGTGGCACTACAGGTGGCGTAGACATTGTGGCAAGAATTCTGGGACGGAATTTCGGCTGGAGCATGGGGCAGATTATTCTGGCCATCGACATTTTCATTATCGGCTCTTCCATCTTCTATATCCCCAAAGAAAAAATTCTATACACACTCGTTGCTGTGTTCATCGCATCGCGTGTCATCGATTTTATCCAGGAGGGCGCTTATGCCGCCAAAGCTTTTACAATCATTAGTGATGAGGCACCCCAAATTGCTGATCTAATCACTGCTGAACTAGAACGAGGGGTAACACTCATTCCTGCAATCGGTGCGTATTCTAAGCAAGCCAAACATATGGTGTATTGTGTAGTTTCAAGGCAGGAAATTCGCCGTCTTAGTTTACTGGTTAAATCGATTGATCCGCATGCGTTTGTAATTATTAGCGATGTGCACGACGTACAAGGCGAGGGATTCAGAGAAACATAAAATATCCCCACAAAGTGTGGCCTTGCTTCGATGCGTACTCAGGTACTTTGCGGGGGCCCCAAATAAATAATTTCTAATTCGTTAAAAATAGGAGCGGGGGACTCTTCCCCGCTCCTTTTGGTTATATAAACATTCCACTAAATGGGTTTGAAGTTCTGATTCTCTCCACGGTACTTACGATAACCCGCATAAGCTAATACAGCGATAATAAAACCTGCGGCTAGTCCTCCCCAAATCCCAAATTCTTGTGAGGCCAAGGGTACTGACAAAGCCGGCTCATCCTTCTCTTTTCCGAACATTACCCGCACAGTATCCTGACCATAAGACACAATTTCAAGCAACCGGGCCCGTTCGATTTTTTGTGAGGAAGAAGAAATGCCTGCGGCATAAGAGAGCCAGGAATCAAAAGCATTTACAACTTCAGGTTGCCGAGAGACGATCACCGCTGGCCGGATATTTTCGTACCTGCCCTGTAGCCTCTCTACAGCCGTTTTCCATCCCGCCAGATCATTTGTAGCACCACTTTGCTCCATCGCATTTAAATCCTCGCGGATTAGCTTATAATACTGAAGCCAAATGGGTTGTCCGGGTTGATTTAGACTATTGGCAGCTAACCGTAATTTGGCCGCTGTAGCCTCCAATTGCTGCTGAGATACTTTTGCGCTTGCCACAGCAGCCTTCAGGTCCATAATGACCCCTGATAAAGCATTAATGCCCTCTACAGAGGTCATTCCTTCAAAAGAAGAGGACACTATGATCCTAGAGATCTCTTCAGTCTCTTGTCGGACCTTCATCACATCCCCTTCCAAGACATACCCATACAATGCCTCAGCGGCTTGTTCTAGCAACTGTGCTCCGGTCTTTCCGCTCATCACTGTCAAGCCGTTGCCCGAACTAACGTCGGCGCTTTGCTTCGAAGCCTTGCCAGAGCCTTCACCAGCATTCCCTTGCGCTGCCGAAGCTTTTTCAACATTCATGCTGGTCAGTAACCAGCAAAATACTAGAATAACCAACACATAATATCTCCCTCGGAGCATGAAATACCCCCTCCTACTTAAGAAGAAACGACGTTGTCATCTTTTAAAGACGATATTCGTTTCTCGTAAAATTATAAGGATTAAGCATAGTATAAAACTCATACTTCTTATAATTCTAAATGTATGGCAGGGGGACAAGGGTTAGAACTGCTTACTAGAACCTATTCTTAAATTGATAGATAGAGTCTACTGGTCTTTGTCTACTACTAAACAACCAAGCAACAATCACACTAAACACTGTAAGCGCCATCGTGAAATATTGCACCTGTGTGACATCATCATTCAGTACAGAAGGTAGCCACGGGTATATTCCGTAGGAATAGTCCAGCATATCATTTGCAAGGGTCCAGAACAGCGCTAGCGGAATCATTTTGCGGAAAGAAAAGAATCGTGCATAGATCAAAGCTTCTACTGCCATCCCCAAATGAGAGATCACCAGCATCCAATCTTTCCAGACTAGAATATCTCCTTGATAACCTCCAGCAAAAATCATACTTACTGCCCAAATCCCATACTTCACAGACGTCACAACCGCTAACGCCTCAATAAGCTCCCTTACATTGTTTCCCGTATAGCTTTTTGGAGGAAAGAGCATTAGCAACAGCGCCAAGGTAAAGAACAAGCTCGCGGTTGGACTATCTGGAACAAACGGGAGCAACCAAAGCGGAAAGTTAGCCGCCGTGAACTCCAATTGATTGCCATACCATATGTAGCCATAAATGGTACCGAGAAGATTCACAATGAATAACAACCAAATGATTCCTCGGTGCTTAAACAGTTTATCAAGAACGGACATACAGATCATTAACCTCCCAAGTAGTGGCAACTTTACATTTAGACATACAAAAACCTGACCGCAGTTTCGATCAGGTTTTGCGTTATTATTATTTTACTGTTCGCTTTTTTGTTTGGCAAGCCAGTCTGCCAAGGCATCAATGTCTTGATCAGAAAGCCCCGCTCCCAGAGCAGTATCATACATCTTCGGCATCTGCCCTTGACCCTCTTTTATAATAGTAAGGATTGCTTCTTTATCATGGGTGTCCCCAACGCCGCGAAGTGAAGGTCCGCCTGCCCCTTTCAAATCCGCTGCATGACAAGAGATGCAAGTAGCTTGCTTAAATAGCCCCATAGCTGGATCATCCTTATCTACAATCGCTACTTCCTTCGCCTTAACTGCACTAGAGGTTGGAAGCCCCTTCGCCCTATTCTCTGCCGCCTTCTCTTCCCGTTGAACATCTTCAGGAATTTGACCAGTTTCAGCCATTTCATGTTTGTATTCAGTCCAAGCGGTATTTGTTAGGTACACAATCGCCGCTAGCGATAAGAACATCAAAGATGAAGCGATCGGTCTACGGTAGAAGCGACGTTCTCTGCCCGTGTCAAGAAATGGAGCTAAAAGAAGTGAACCAAAAGCTACACCGGTTACTCCTAATGTACCCAGTACGATATAATCACCTGAAGCATAAGGAAGCTTCAAATACTGATAGAGAAACAAGAAATACCAGTCAGGAATCGGGATAACCGTAGCACTCGCATTCGCTGGAAACCCTAGCGGCGCTGGCTCTGAAATAGTAAGCACTAATATTCCTACAAGTACAACGACGCCAACCATCCATTCTTTTAGTAGAAAGTTAGGGATAAAGGCTTCCGATTTACCAGGATAGGCTGAATAGTCTGGAGGTGTGATAAATCCATTGCCTTTACGAACTCTGGTATCACCGACATATACAACCTTTTCCTTAGAATTGTTTCCATGTGCCATCCATATTCCTCCTCTCTCAGATTAACTTACAACGGTCCAGAAATCCCTTGTCTGCGGATCATAATAAAGTGTCCTACGAGCAGACTAAGAAGCACCGCTGGGAGGAAGAATACATGTAGTGCGAAGAACCGAGTCAACGTTTCTGCACCAACAATCGTACCGCCTTGCATAAGTTCTTTCAATACGGGTCCCATCACTGGAACCGAGTTAGCAATTTCGAGTGTTACCTTAGTCGCAAAGTAAGCTTTATTGTCCCAAGGCAATAAGTAACCCGTTAAACCGAGCCCCAACATTACGAAGAAGATGAGCATTCCAACTACCCAGTTCATCTCACGTGGAGCTTTATAAGAGCCTGTAAAGAAGACGCGCATCGTATGAAGGAACATCATAACAATGACAAGACTAGCACCCCAGTGATGCATTCCGCGAACGATTTGTCCAAAGGCAACACTAGATTGTAAATACTCAACACTTGCATAAGCATTGATAATATCTGGAACATAATACATCGTTAAGAACATACCCGATAAGATCTGAATCACTGTAATAAAAAAGGTCAGTCCGCCAAAACAATACACAAACGCAGAGAAGTGATGGGCCGGGTTAACATGCTCAGGAACCTCGTGGTCGGCCACGTCTCTCCAAATTGGCGTAACATCCAAACGTTCGTCAATCCAGTTATAGACATTTTTAAACATTAGAACCTATGCCTCCTCACTAGCTACTGTATTAGGCACAATATCACCCAAAAGAACCCACCCGTTATCAAATTTCGTTTTATACTGGTCCAGCGGTTTTGGAGCTACTTCGAGATTTTTGCCGAGTTTGGTATAACGTGCACCGTGGCAAGGACAGTGATACTCGTCCGGATATGCCTTATCATTGTTCCATCCGACCGTACATCCTAAATGTTTACAAATGGGTGAAAGCGCATAAATATCACCCTTTGCGTCTTTACGGATCCACGCAGTCAGCGTCGCTGTGCTGTCGTACCATCCGTCTTTCTGTTTCAATTCAAACGTAAACTCTTGGGGCTCTTCGGTGATTTTGCTAATTTCAGCAACCTTTATAAAATCACCCGCGCCCTTCTTATGTAATATTGGGTCCACGACAAAACGGACCATTGGGAGAATTGTACCTGCCCCCATAAAAGCAGTAGCGCCACCTAGCGTGTAGGTCAAAAATTGCCTGCGCGACATCTCTTTACGGCTGGGTGGTTGTTCAGGCCAAATATCCTGTTGATCATTATGGCTGCTCATACTGTTATATAACCCCCTTCTCAAGATATAAGAAAGTATCTAAGGTGTCCGATCAGAGATGCCTTACTATAAATAATCCGTTTTCAAATCTTTTCAATGAAATACATCACATACCATTTCGATTCAACCTAATAATAGCTTAGGCACCAAAACCCGTCAAGAATATTGTCTAATTTGTGACAGGCCAAAAAGTGATTTTAACTTATAATTGTTGATTTTCTGTCACATTTAAAAGGGACTCACCGTCGCCACATCTCTTGAATTTCCATACCAATATCACTATTAATCTTACCTTCCAGAGAACCCTCAATGATAGGCAGAGAGAGTACTAAATCGCTTTCAAAAATTTCTTGTTCCAGAAGTGCTATATCTGCTGTCAACACCACAGCATACTGGAAACCACTGGATTTGACTTTTTGGCAAACCTCATTAATTAGGTCAACATATCCTCCCCCTCCATACTGAATCGCTGGATAAGTTACAATCCGTCCCTTAAACGGTATTTCCACCAAATCCATAAAATCACGTAATCTTTCTAAAGCTTGAACCGTCTCAGGAGGACTTTCAGCCCCGCTTAATCCTGTAAAAGGTATGAGACATGTATCATAGAACTTTCGATTTTCTTTCCACTGCTCAACTTCAAAATCACTGAATTTCATTTATGTCCATCTCCTTATTTACGATCCTTCGTTACTTTCACATTTCACAAATTTGCCCGAAGTTATAAATCCCATTATATTGAAAGAGGGGGACGAACGTCTATATTTAGATTTTCATAGGTTTTCCTTCACCTCTAATTGATACAGAAAGCTTCATTACTCCATTAGAAAAATCACAGCGTATAACAAGAAAGACGCCTGGTCGCGTTCTTGGAGGTAGAGTTACAAGCTGAGTACAT
>NZ_NFUX01000074.1:0-35221 GCF_002264385.1 Paenibacillus sp. VTT E-133280 | reverse complement strand
GCTGGTCAGGGAAGTATCGCTTACAAAACTTTAGGAGGACTTATTCATGTTACTGGAAGCTGTGTACCATCGCCCGCGGTTAAATTGGTCTTATGCCTATAATGAGAGTACGATTCACTTGCGTCTCCGCGCTAAAAAAGGGGATTTAACAGAAGTATTTGCTTTTGCAGGGGATAAGTACACTTGGGATACCACGAAAGAGCTAATTCCCATGACCCTCTTCACTTCTGATGCTATGTTCGATTATTGGGAATGTGCTTCAGTTCCCATCTATCGCCGATTGAAATACGGATTCTTACTGCAAAAGGATAACGAGAAAGTTTGGATGACCGAAAATGATTTTCAAACGAATCGCCCAGAAAATCCAAACAAGCTTTTCGAGTTCCCATTTATTAACCCCGTTGATGTGTTCACTCCACCTGCCTGGGTAAAGGACGCTGTTTTCTATCAGATCTTCCCTGAACGATTTGCAAATGGTGACCCTAGCCTTGATCCAAAAGATGTTCAGCCATGGGGAGCAGAGCCAACACCAACCAATTTTTTTGGCGGCGACCTGCAAGGGGTTATTGATCATCTGGATCATCTTAACGAGCTTGGCATCAATGCTATTTATTTCACACCACTCTTCACTGCAACTACTAATCATAAATACGATACAGAAGATTACATGAAAGTTGATCCGCATTTCGGGGATATTGCAACGTTAAAAAAACTCGTCGACCTCTGCCATAAACGTGGAATTCGTGTGCTGTTAGACGCTGTATTCAACCACTCCGGTGGAACCTTCGCTCCATTTTTAGATGTTCAGGAAAAGGGAGAAGACTCCATTTACAAAGACTGGTTCCATATTCGTGAGTTTCCGCTTAAGGTTGTAAACGGCATTCCTACTTATGATACTTTTGCCTTTGAACCACATATGCCAAAGCTTAATACTGAACATCCTGAAGTTAAAGAGTACTTACTGAAGGTCGCTGAATTCTGGATTACAGAAGTTGGAATCGATGGTTGGCGCCTTGATGTAGCCAATGAAGTAGACCATGATTTCTGGCGTGAATTCCGCAAGGTGGTAAAGCGCGCTAATCCTGAGGCCTACATCCTTGGAGAAATCTGGCATGAATCTGCTCCGTGGCTGGAGGGTGATAAATTCGATGCTGTCATGAACTATCCCTTCACTGATGCCGTCTTAGACTTTTTTGTTCACGGTAACCTTGATGCAGAGGGATTTGCCAACTCTATCGGCAGGCAGTTATCGCGTTACCCACTGCAGGCAAGTGAAGTTGCCTTCAATCTGTTAGATAGTCATGACACTCCACGCTTACTTACGCTGGCTGCGGGCGACAAAAATAAAATGCGATTAGCTGCACTATTCCAGTTCACCTTTATGGGTACTCCTTGTATCTATTATGGCGACGAGTTCGGAATGGACGGTGAGGGTGACCCAGGTTGTCGTAAATGCATGGAGTGGAACCCTGAGAAGCAGGATCATGATCTGTTCGAATTCTACCGTCAGCTCATTCAAATACGCAATGAGCAACCTGCACTTCGTACGGGGACATTTACTTTCTTGGAGGCAGGTCGACAAGGCAGTAAGATAGCCTATGAGCGCCGATTGGATCTTGAGACTATAGTTGTACTGATCAATAGCGAAGAGACCGCTCAAACGTTCCGTGTTGACGTAGACGAGCGAAATTGGGAGAACTTATTCACGGCCGATACTGTGCGTGCTGAGCGTGGCAAGCTGAACGTGAAGATGCCTGCTTATGGTTTCGCTATACTTAAAGCAATCAACTAGATTTAAGCCTTTGACCGTAAAAAACATAACATAATAAAACAGGGTATCTCACTAGCTAGGATAGCTGTGGGATACCCTGTTTTCGGTGCACTACAATCAGCACACCGAAGTCCAGTTTACTTGCTCAGTAGCGTATAAATAATCTGTGCGCTTTCGGCGCGGGTCATCCACCCTTTTGGAGCAAATTGATTGTTCTCTCTGCCTTGCAGAAGCCCTAGACCTGCCGCAGTCTTCACGTAGCTATCTGCCCATTTGCTGATACTAGATGCATCTGCAAATGTCGTGACACCCACTGCTGGGTCGATCTTCTTACCAGACTTCACTTCAAGCGCACGGATTACCATGATAGCCATTTCCTCACGGGTAATGGAAGCATTCGGTGCAAAGGTATCCTTGCTTCGACCACTAACAATGCCGAGCTTAGACGCTGTTGCTACGTATGATGAATACCATGCATCTGACTTAATATCAGTAAATTGAACCTGTCCCTCAGCATTTAAACCGAGCGCACGAACTAGTAATGCGGTGAATTCTGCACGGCTAACGTTGCTCTTCGGATTAAACTCGGTTGTTGTAACCCCTGAAACAATTTGTTTTGCTGCAAGAGACTGAATTACGTTAAATGCCCAATAGGTATTTGGAACATCCTTAAACGACTTCACAATCTCAAGTACACCATATTTGCTAAAGTGCGTGACTTGTGCAGATATCACGCCATCATTCAGCTGTCCTCCTACGTACTCAAGCTCACCATTATCGCCCAAATAGTAGATACCCAATAAATCTTTATTGAATTGGCCTTTAATTTTAAACGAAATCGTAATCGGTTCATCGAACTTCTTAACTACAATCCGGGTACCGTCTTTCTTCAGAATGCTAAGTCTCAATTCAAACACATCGGATAGCGAAGTTACGGTTCCTGCCTCTTTGTTTAAACCATCTACTACTGCTTTCGCAGCAGACTGGACCATTGGATTCAGCTCCAACAGGATTTGAGCACCTTCTGCATCCACAACTGAAGCTAAACTTGGTATTGTACTTAACAGTTTGTTAGGGATAGTAACTAATAAATCCCCCATTCTAAATACTAGATTATTCGATCCTAACGTTTTTGCAGCTTGCAACGGTAACAACACTGCTGTCTTACCTGCAGCAATATCGATTTGCACCTTTCCATCTTTACCATTTTTCAAGCTGTCCTCACTGACAACTTGAGTGTCAGCAGGGGTTGTTGGGCTAACAACGTTACCACCAGGTGATGGTGTTGCTGTCACTTTAGATACCCCAGATAGAATAACCGTACCCCCATCATCTCTGCCTGGTAGATCAATGGTTACTTTTTGATCAGTGGATACCGTGAAGGTTTTACCACTATATTCATCTTTTGCAGTCGAATTGGCAGTAAACGGTACTGGAATCGTTGCAGATACCTCACTAGTCTTAGTGTTAACAACCGTCACAACGTTCTCATCTTCATAAGATTTATTGAAAGCTAGATAACCTAAATCATCTGAGCCTGCCAACTTCGTGCGTGTACCTTTGGAATATACTTTGGAGTATTTTGCACGGATATTCAACAGCTTCTGATAATGATCATGAAGTGGCTTCTCTGCAGTCAACTGATCCCAAGGCATATCCTTACGGTTCTCACTGAACTCACCTTTAGACATGTCTCCTGCATTTTTGCCCGATTTTCCTAGTTCTTCTCCGTAATAAATGACTGGCTGTCCCTTGGCGGTGATTTGCAGAGCGGCTGCGATTTTCAGCTTGCCTTTGTCTCCATCTACATAATTGGACAAGAAGCCATCCTCATCATGACTACTTAGGAATTGAGCCATCACCTTTGTATTGTCTAGCTTCGTCTCACGTACCTGTAGATAGGAATCCACACTGTTTATTTTGCCATCGGTAAAATCCTTCGCTGCTGTCTTAAATCCAAAATCGAGCAGACCGTCCATTTGACCAGTTTCGAGCATTCCACCATTACTATCAATGGTTCCGCCGAAGTATTCACCGGTCATTTTGAAGTTTGGATCAATTGAAGTCAATGCATTTTTAAATGCTTTCCAAGTTGTATCTTCTACATGTTTGACTGTATCCACACGGAAATAGTCAATCGTATCTCCACGTTCCGTCCGAGCGTTGTCTAACCAGCCTGTTTGCCAATCGATAATTTGTTTGCGAACGGCTGGATCTTCTGTTTTGAAATCCGGCAACCCTGCAAGCTCGCCTTTGATTGGATCTGTATCCGCGGATACACCATCCGAACGAAGCATTCCTTCAAAACGCGCTTTATCCTCTGCTGTAATTGTTGGATCGGTATCCGTAGCCTTAAGACCATAACCCGTATGATTAAGTACAACGTCTACCATGATCTTGATGCCCTTGTCATGTGCCTTCTCGATCAATTCCTTGAAGGTTTCCATATCACCAAGATGCTCGTCGAGTTTTGTAAAGTCTTTGGCCCAATAGCCATGATATCCGTATTGTTTGAAGCCATCACCTTTATTAAAATCAATATTATCTACAATTGGCGTAATCCAAAGTGTGTTAATACCGAGTTCTTGTAAGTAATCTAAATTCTCGATCATGCCTCGGAAATCCCCACCATGATAAGCTTCTAGATGATCTTTATCTACATTCTCGTTATTCGTAGGATCTCCATCCTTAAATCGGTCTGTAAGCGCGAAGTAAATACGAGCCTCATCCCAATCAAAATCAAGCTTATCACCTGTATAGGTTCTAGCTTTAACCTCGATTGTTGCATTTTGCTTATGCGCATTGCCGTACTGGTCCACGAGCGTGATCGAAATATTCTTGATTCCCGCAGACACCGTGTCCTTTACAGCAACCGTCTGTTTCATCAATTCTGTATCTAACTTGACCCTGCTTGGTCCTCCAAGGTTAGTTAAATCCATATAACCTTCCGAATACTTTACATCGTCTGAAGAAGATGCATTGATCGTTACAACCGCATTCTGATTTGATGTAACTGCTTCTGGAATTACGGATGTCGTAATCGTAACGTCAGGAATATGATACACCACAACAGATTCATCATTCACCGTATTCTTAGGATCCGTTAATTCAGTAGTGACACCGTTTTTCGTGATCAAAAACGTATACTTATACGTACCTTCTACTAAATCAGTCAACGTATAAGTGAACCACTCATTAGCGGAATCGTAAGTCATCGGATACGAAATGCCATTTACTTTTACTTTAGCAGCTGTAATCGCAGCCATATTATCATTACGGAACAAGGCATCATCGCGGTATCTAAACGTAAGCGTTCCATCTTTTAGAATTGGACCGTTAATACTTGGCTTGATATCAAACTCTTTAACCCCGCTAGTTACGTTCACTTTCGTGAACCCTTCACCCGGCGTCAATGGAATTTCACGATCATCCCCGTAAGGATCCTTAATCGACCAATCGGTACCTTTACGAATGACGAACCCTACTTTTGTCGCATTCTCAGCAACCTCAATTAGGACACTCGCTTTACCATCCTTAAAGGTATTAAAATCAATCTGGTCATTTTTAACTCCCGTATTCCAAACCCAGATGTTCCAATCCTTATAATCCTTATCACTACGCGTATAAGTGAACAGGACATATCTCTTATCCGTAACCTTAACGGTAACAGATGTAGAAATACCGCCATAAGTGATGGTAATTACAGCTGTTCCATTGCCAATCGCCTTCACTTGACCTTTATTGCTTACTGTAGCCACTTCAGGTTTATTGGAAGTGTAAGTAGCTGATTGTGTAACGTTTCTTCTGCTGTTGTCATCATATCTCGCAAAAACAGAAGTTTGATGCGTATTGCCTGCTGCCAGCGTATAGCTCACATTCTCGGTCTCCAAAGAAGTAAGCGTAGCGGCTTCAGCTTCCATTTTGATAATTACAGCAGTTAAAGGCTCTAACATAATTGAATTTGCGGTTAAGGAGAAACCGCTCCATTGACCCACCGGAATTGCAGTGACACCAGCTTCATCATTGTCGACAAGCACCTGACCACTCGTCAAATCGTCCGAAAGGGTCAGTGTTCTTGCTGTGCTATCGCCATTCATGAAGACATAATAGATACCTGTGCCATCTGTAGCTTTGTTTGAATAACCAATAACAAGATCATCTGTCTTCATTTCTGGAGCAGGAATTAGGTTAACATTGGAATTAACCAGATCCTTGTCTCCCAATCGGAATGCGTCCGTGGACTTTCTCAGTTCCATTAGACCCGAAGTATATTTTCTTGTCGTGTTCTGGACAGGGAATTGTGATTCATCCGTTGCTTTCGTCCAGTCAAACATGTTGACCGCATCCGAAGAATCATACGAATCATGAATGAAATAACCGAAGGATTTTCCTTCGCTATCAAACATTTCAGTGTATTTATCCTGAGGAACCGTAGTATCCTTCCACTGCTTAGTACGTCCATATTCCTGGCCCGCATGAATGAAAGCTGTTCCCTGAGAGGTTAGAACAAGCATGTTGCCAAGTCTAATCCGCTTCTGGATTTCAAGCTCATTCTCTGCAATTGTAGGATCCTTCTTGATCGTTTGTGCAATCACATCATGCAGCGTCAAGTTATCATGTGCTTCGATGTACGGAACGATATCCCCTGGATCATCAGCGGGCGTATTTGATGGTTGTGCTTTAATATTGTTAAAGATTGTCGTGATTGGACGCGCACCGCCCGTAATAAATCTAGGCTGACCTTCAGAGCCATAACCAGATTTCAATTCATTACGGAACTCATCAGAGAAAACACCGACGCTATCCGTTTTATCCATCCAGTCCTGATCTGCACCTTTCCCAGCAAGGGAAGGATCAGCTGCAGCACCGCCGAATGTTCTCCAACCTTCACCAATAAAAAGAGCCTTCGGATTAATTTCTGCCGCGGCATCATAAGCATGCTGCACAGACTCTGCTGTCGCATCGCCCATCATATCCCAGCGCATCCCATCAATCTTGTACTCTTCAAACCAGTATTTCACGGAATCTACCATTAGTTTCTCAGCCATTTTGTGGTTGGTGGCCAGATTGTTTCCGAAACCTCCGATAAAGTTGCCCGTTGCATCTTGGAACGCATAGTAATTAGGTACGATGTCGTTTAAGAATTCTTTTTTAGCCATATGTGTGTATACTACATCCAGAACGACACCCATTCCAGCTTCATGCACGGCGTCAATTAAACCCTTTAACTCTTTAATTCGCTCTTCAGGATCGGCAGGTTTCTGAGAATAAGCACCGTCTGGAGAGAAGTAGCTGTGAGGATCATAACCCCAGTTATATTCATTGTTTTTGGCGGAATAATCTGTCTCTCTAGTCCCCATCTTTGTTTCATCCCCGTAATACCAAGCCATTACAGGAAGTAATTGAATATGAGTCACACCAAGAGATTTAATATAATCGAGCTTCTTTTCAAAAGCGCTATAAGAGCCCCATCTTTCGCCGCTCAGGCTATCTTGAATGGATACATCGGATGTAAAGTCTCTGACGTGGACTTCATAAATGATAGCGTCCTCTCGTTTTTCATAACCTGTAATGTCAGCATAACCAAAGGAATCCGGGTTCGTTTGGCTTAAATCAACGATAGCCGCTTTACCGACAGTATCACCGCCGACACCAGCAGCACCTGTAGTATCCACAGTAAATACCGCCATTGATTTAGCATAAGGATCTAGAACCTTATTAGTTACACCGTCATTTGTTACTTCGTATTGATAAAAGAATCCTCTTACATCATTTGTGGTAGTGCCTGTCAGGTCATTTGGTTTTAACTTGACCGACCAAACCCCTTGCTCTCCACTCGTTAAGTCCACACTACCCACTAGTACATTGGAGTCGTTCTTATCGTATACATTGACGACAACCGAACTAGCTTTAGGTGCCCACAATTTTAACGTGGCTGTTTTGTCAGCGTTGTACGTAGCCCCTAGATCGTCTCCCGTATAATTGTACATTTCATCAAGCATTCTCCAACCACTAGCCGCTGAGACCGTTTTACCTGAATAAGTAACGCTAAGCGGAACTTTATCCAGATCAAAGGCTGCTGTATCCACTTCAATTGAAGTTTTGCTGGTAATGGTTACAGCCGATACAGGAATAGAAACACCGTCTTTATCTTTAACGGTAATCTCATTCTTCAATGCTGCTGCATCCAAGCCGTCAGTTAACGTAAATCCAAGGAGGATTTTGCTAGTTGATAACACCTCTGCGGAAACTAAACCGATAGGTGTTTCACCAAATGGAGAAACATATACATTGTTGTCTCCTTCTTTTATCCACAGCTGATTGTAACGATCCAGCAGAGTAAAGCCTTTGTCACCGCCGTCCTTATTATCACCATTCAACGGGTTCACTACGAGAAAACCTATTTTTTTTGCAGCTTCTTTCAATGGAATATCAATATAGGCTCCAAAGCGTCCTACTTGATCTGCTTGGAATGGAACTGCATCTTTAGGCCAATCCTTAAGTGAAACTGCCACATCATCCCACAACCATAATCCATACTGACTTTGATTGGAATCTGATCTCATATAGTGGATCCGAACGGTATTTGCCGGAAGCTTAACTGGTTCATAAGGCGTAACTACATCGGAACCTTCTTTGATCCACACTTCATTGGTTTGTGGAGTATTAATCGCGAAGTTCTTATCTCCTCCATCTTTGTCACCACTAGCACGCTTTAGTGTGATGAATGAAATTGTCTTGGCCCCGTCCTTCAGCGGCACATCTACATATGCTCCATAGGAATCCAATTGTCCTTCAGGAAAGGGAGTTGCACCCATCGCCCAACCATCAGAAGGGCTTACAACATCACCCCATAACCATAATCCCTTATCGGTGTAATCACTAGATTGATAGTGGACACGAATATGCCCTGCTGGAACAGGTGTAACCTCTACAGGTTCCGAAGGAATTTTATATTCTGCAGTTACACTATGTTCTCCCGTGTTGTACTTAAAGGTTACCTTAAGATCTAACGGTAAACTCAATGTCAGATCGGTCTCCGGATAAGACATATCTTCTGATTCTGTAGCTCCTGGAACAAAAACCTTGTATGTGTAATCTCCCTGCGGCACAGTAACAACTGTACTGTAGACACCATCAAAATCAGGATCTGATAAAGTAGACAATACTTCTGCTGGCAGGTTTCCTGTTAATCTTGGCAGCTTATCCGCAGCAATTGGCGTGTAGTACGTAGAATCAGCTATTTTATGAGTGATGTCATTGTAATAAAAGGTTACAGTCGTTTCTTCTTCAAACTTTATGTGGATATTCTCTCCATCATTTTTCCCTTGAGGGTTTGTATACTTTGCAAAGCCATAGTTCTCATCCCAACTATCATTCAGAGCAACCTTGTAATTATATTCCCCCGCTGGTAGAGTCCCAGTAAAAGAATACAGACCATTGTCTGAGTAAGTCATTTGGGTGACTACTGATGTCTCATCCCAATCCTTACCGGGATTTTCCGCCCCAGTAGAAATAAACTGTGATTGCAAATCACCGACCAAAACTACCTTTGTCGTTTCTGCAGAAACCTTAACAGGGTGTAAGCCAAGACTGGAGAACACAAGAGCAACGATCATGAAGATCGCGAACGTCCTCTTGCCCCATAAATTTATTTTCATTTTTGTAAAACCTCCCATAATTATGAATTGCTTTTGTGCAAGCGGATACATAATTTCTCGAACCCCGCCAATTATTCTGAGGTTATGAAATCATGTGTCTTCCTTCTGTTGTTGGAGAAAGTCTATGTGTGTGGCTCGTCAAACCGGATTAACAGCATCACCATCCTTTTCAAAGTAAAAGATTATCAGAAAAACAATGAACTCAGTGCAAACGTTTGCAACAAGTCTTGCACAAACCTAAGTACATAAAACTCATTCTTTAGTACAACGAATTCCGCCCCAAATTCAGCCAATGTAAACGCTTGCTATATTTTGATTTACATACTAATGCTGTATTTATGGTATTGTCAACCAGTATTTTTATGTATTGAACGAACTCGAATTATCATAAAAGTAAAAATAAAGAAAAGTAATCCTGATAATCCCATTAGGATTTATCCGATTTTTTGAGATTTTCTCTAATTCCATTCCTCGAATCGAATTTAGTATATACTCATCAATTGTTCTAAAAAAATTTGAGCCACACGTTTGCATTTATGAAATGCTCCTTTCGAAGAAATTGGATATTTTTTATACATATTAAGATGAATCTTGCTAATTTATTCATGCTTTTTTGGTGAAAACAAACAATTTTACATATAAATTTCTAATACTCTTTCCAAAAGTAGCAATATTACCCCTTCCAAATGACTTTATCTATTTACAATTTAGATCTCTTAGATTAATATTACTGTGTAAAGCAAACGGTTCCATAAGGAGGTTTCTATGACAGTTACCATTAAGGATGTGGCCAAGAAAGCGGGAGTATCTCCCTCCACGGTATCCCGGGTATTGTCCAATCACCCCAGAATCAGCCTGGAAACTTCCCGCAAGGTCAAAGCTATTATGGAAGATATGGGCTATACACCTAACATGATGGCTAAGAGTCTAGTGTCGAAAACTACAAACAGCATATGCTTCAGTCTTCCTAAACCAGCTGAAGAGCTGTTCTCAAATCTATTTTTTATGGAATTAATCCGGGGGATCGTTACACAAGCTAGCCGTTCCGGCTACGACGTGTTAATTAGTTCTGGAGCAAACGAGAAGGAAGAATTGGAAGCCGTTTCAAGACTTCTAAAGGGTCGTCGAGTAGATGGTGTTATACTGCTTTACTCTCGTACAGATGATGCTGTTATTGATTTTCTAGAGAGTAACGATTATCCATTCGTACTGGTAGGCCGAAGTGATCGGTATGAGAATATTTTATCTGTCGATAACGATAATGTGATGGCAGCATATGATGCTACAAACCACCTCATTGCAATGGGTCATGAACGTATTGGCTTCGTAAGCGGACCACCGAATCTAATTGTTTCTCGCGATCGTCTCGCAGGATACCGTAAAGCATTGCTGAATAGCGGTCTTGAAATGCGTGATGAATGGATTGTAGAAGGTGAATTTCTACAGGATAGCGGATATAGAGCGATGTCTTTTTTCATGAATTTGCCTAATCGGCCTACTGCTTTAGTTGCAGTGGATGATATGGTATCGTTCGGAATTTTACGCGGATTGAATGAACTGAAATACAAAGTGCCTGACGATCTCGCTATTGTAAGCTTTAACAATATTCCATTATCTGAATTATCCAGCCCTCCGATCAGTAGTATTGATATTGGAATTTATCATCTTGGCTACACTGCATCTCAGGTACTTATCCAGAATATCAAGAGTCCGAACCACGATGCTGGTTATACAAACCGATTTGTTATTCCACATCGCCTGATTGTGAGAGAGTCATCCATGTACGCTCATGCTAAGAACAAAACCGAATGAATAAGTGAAGCGATCAACGCTTCATTTATTTTTTGAAAATCTGTACAAACGTTTGCGCTAAATTACTAAAACTTCTTGATCCAGTTCTTTTCAGGGTGAATATTCGAATCTGAGGTTAAGATAAACTTAACATCTTTAGCAAAGCTTATACGAATTGAAAGCAAACCCAATGGGTCACGCTACTGTCACAAATTTTAGGAGGTACTACAATGACGGAAATTAAAGCCTGCTTGTTCGATTTGGATGGTGTTATCGTTGATACTGCCAAATACCATTATATCGCATGGAAAGAGCTTGCAGATGGATTAGGGTTTCTCTTCACAGAACAAGATAACGAACGCCTTAAAGGAGTCAGCAGAACGGCCTCGCTAAACATTTTGCTGGAAATCGGCGGACTAACTATCGATGAAGAAGAGAAAGCTAAGCTTGCGGAACAGAAGAATAATCGATATGTCGAATATATTGCGAAAATGGACAGCTTAGAGATTTTGCCAGGTGCGCTTGATTTTCTGAAAGAGTGCCGTGAGAATGGCATCAAAGTTGCCCTCGGTTCTGCTAGTAAGAACGCAATGACGATTTTAAATAATACCGGATTGACCCCTTACTTTGATGCGATCATTGATGGCACACACACTAGTGCTGCTAAACCTGATCCGGAAGTTTTTCTTTTAGGTGCTAAAGCACTTGGCGCTGATCCTAAACACTGTGTTGTCTTCGAAGATGCAGAAGCAGGAATTGAAGCTGCAACTCGTGCTGGAATGTTCAGCGTTGGTATTGGGTCACCGGAAACGCTCAATGCGGCGAACATCGTCGTTCCATCGCTCGCTCATATGAGTGTGTCACAACTCAAAAAATCTTTTGCATAAAGTCTAACGAACATTAATCAACTGAAAGTGTTAATGTGATTCGCCCTGCTACATTCCACTTATAAATGAAATATGTATATCTAGAGGTACGCTTGAAGTGGAGATGGCGAAAGGATTGTGTAGAAGCGCTAGCGTTCGCCTTTGTCCCCAGATGCTCACCTTTAATTCTTCAAATTTAAGCATCTGGGGACAACAGCGATCGGAACAACCTTTCGCCAGCGGAGCGACTCACAAGCACCCAAGTAGAGATATAGTTCATTATATATCCCCACAACATATTTAAAGGAGCCGGTTATCGTGAAACAATATTTAACAATTGATGAATGGTCCATTATTGAAGAATCCTTTGACCCACAGACACAAGAAATCTCTGAAAGTGTATTTAGCCTTGGCAACGGATTTATGGGTGGCCGAGCTAATTTTGAAGAGCAATATAGTGGAAGCAGCCTGCAAGGCAGCTACATGGCTGGCGTATACTATCCTGACAAAACACGGGTCGGCTGGTGGAAGAACGGCTATCCCGAATATTTCGCTAAAGTACTGAACAGCACGAACTGGATCGGTATTAACATCGACATTGAGGGCACTCCTTTAGACTTGGCAAAATGTACGGTTTCCGATTTCCGTCGTGTTCTTAACATGAAGGAAGGTACGCTTTCCCGCTGCTTTACTGCCACGCTTGAAGATGGTAAGGAAGTAAAAGTTGAGAGTATCCGTTTTGTCAGCATGACTCGTCAAGAAATTGGGGCTATTCGTTACTCCATCACTCCTGTTAATTTCTCAGGCAAGATTACAATCACTCCTTATCTCGACGGCGATGTGAAGAACAAGGATTCCAACTATGACGAGAAATTCTGGAATGAAGTTGAGAAACAAGCAGGCACTGAAGGCGGGCATCTTACTCTTAAGACTAAAAAGCTCGATTTTCATGTAACCTCTGCAATGGCTTTTGATATCCAAGTCAATGGTGAGAAGGTCAACACTGAGGCTGAAGCGATTGAACAAGAGAAATATGTAGCTAGCAAAATCAATGTCTCCGTACAAACTGGCGATCACATCGTCATTTATAAATATGTTGCTAACGTAACCTCGCGTAATCATGGTCTTGGACAACTGGTCGATGCCGCTCAAACGGCTTTACAAGCTGCTAAGGAAGCTGGTTTTATAACCCTTCTGAACGAACAAATAGAAGCTTGGAGAGAGAAATGGAAAGAAAGCGACATCATTATTGAAGGTGACGTTTCGGCTCAGCAAGCGATTCGTTTCAATATTTTCCAGCTAAACCAAACCTACAATGGTGAAGATGACCGTCTGAACATTGGACCTAAAGGCTTTACAGGTGAAAAATACGGCGGCAGCACTTACTGGGATACAGAGGCGTATTGCGTTCCCTTCTATCTCAGTACAGCGGACTCCTCTATTGCCCGCAACCTGTTAATCTACCGTTACAAGCACTTGGAGAAGGCTAAAGAAAATGCTCGTAAGCTTGGTTTTGCAAAAGGTGCGTTGTACCCAATGGTTACAATGAACGGTGAAGAGTGCCACAACGAGTGGGAAATTACTTTTGAAGAAATTCACCGTAATGGAGCCATTGCTTATGCGATTTACAACTATGTGAACTACACTGGAGACAAAGCTTATCTGGGTCAATATGGCCTTGAAGTCCTTGTGGAAATCTCCCGCTTCTGGGAAGAACGAGTTCACTATGCAAATCGTAAAGACAAATACGTGATGCTTGGCGTAACAGGCCCTAATGAATATGAAAATAACGTAAATAATAACTGGTACACCAACCGGATGGCTTCCTGGACTATGGAATATACCTTAGAAGCACTGGATTATCTGAAAAAGAATGAATCCACGCGCTATGCAGAACTAGTTGATAAATTAGGGCTCCAAGAGAGCGAAACCGCTAAATGGAATGATATCATCGCTAAGATGTATTATCCTGCGGATGAAGAACTGGGTATCTTCTTGCAGCAAGATGGCTTCCTAGACAAAGAGATTATTCAAGTTAAGGATCTGGCAGCTGAGAACCTGCCACTTAACCAAAAATGGTCGTGGGATCGTATCCTGCGTTCTTGCTTCATTAAACAAGCGGACGTTCTGCAGGGATTATATTTCCTAGGAGACCGTTACGATCTGGATACCAAAAAGCGGAATTTCGACTTTTACGAGCCGATCACTGTTCATGAGTCCTCCCTATCCCCTTGTATCCACTCTATTCTAGCCAGCGAACTAGGATATAAAGATAAGGCTTATGAAATGTACTTGCGTACTTCAAGACTGGATCTTGATAACTATAACAATGATACCGAAGACGGCTTACACAGCACTAGTATGGCCGGTACTTGGATGTCAATCGTACATGGCTTCGGCGGATTACGTGTGCATGATGGCCGACTGACTCTGAACCCATCGAACCCAGGTCACTGGAGTGCATACTCATTCAAAATCATGTTCCGTGGCTCCCGTCTAAAAGTAAGCGTGTCGGATGCACAGGTTACGGTTACGAATGAAACGGATTTCCCAGCTTCTATTACTATCTATGACAAAGAATATACCGTGAACGGCCTAAGCAGCATCACTGCTGACAGCAAATCCGTCACTGTATAAACCGACACCACAAGAGACCCTTGAAGCCAATAGCTTTTCAGGGTCTCTTTAATTTTTTCCTAAATGGATAACTTATATAAGGAGTGATTATTAATGAAAAGAACCTTTTGGAAGGAAGCTGTCGTTTATCAAATCTATCCACGCAGCTTTCAAGATAGTAATGGTGACGGTATTGGAGATCTGCAAGGTATCATTTCACGTCTGGATTATTTGCAGAAGCTCGGTGTCGATGTAGTTTGGTTGTCACCAGTATATAAATCGCCAAATGATGATAATGGTTATGACATCAGCGATTACGAAGATATTATGGATGAGTTCGGCACGCTAAAAGACTGGGAGGAACTACTGACCGGACTGCATGATCGTGGTATAAAACTAATGATGGATCTTGTAATCAACCACTCTTCTGATGAACATCATTGGTTCGTAGAGTCCCGTTCGTCAAAAGATAATCCCTACCGTGATTACTACATATGGCGTCCAGGTGGACCGAATGGCGAACGCCCTAACAATTGGAGCTCCATATTCAGCGGTCCGGCTTGGGAGCTAGATGAGACTACTGGCGAATACTATCTACATCTGTTCTCACGCAAGCAACCGGATCTCAACTGGGACAATCCAAAGCTGCGCGAGGAATTGTACAAGATGATTACCTTCTGGCTTGACAAGGGTGTGGATGGATTACGGATGGACGTCATTAATTTGATTTCTAAAGCGGAAGGACTGCCTTCCTTTCAAATCGAGGGCGAGGCGCCAGAGGAGCTTGCTTGGGGTGGCGATTACTTTATGAATGGCCCCCGGGTCCATGAGTTTTTACATGAAATGAACCAAAAGGTTCTTTCGGGCTATGACATTATGACCGTCGGGGAAACGCCAGGGGCTTCGGTAGAGGATGCCGTTCTTTACACAGACGAAGATCGTGAAGAGCTTCAGATGGTATTCCAATTCGAGCATATGGACGTAGATTCCGGTCCAGGAGGAAAATGGGATGTAGCCCCATGGACATTAACTAAACTGCGCGACATCCTTCATAAATGGCAGGTCGGTCTGGCTGACAAGGGTTGGAATAGTCTGTACTTGAACAATCATGACCAGCCGCGTATGGTTTCACGATTTGGTGATGATGGGAAGTATCGCATAATATCTGCCAAAATGCTCGCTACCTTACTACATACACTTAAAGGTACCCCCTATATTTACCAAGGTGAAGAAATTGGGATGACGAATGTAAAATTCACAACGCTGGAAGATTATAAAGACATCGAAATTTTGAATATGTACCGTGAAAAAGTAACTGAGGGTGGCGCAGATCATGAGATGATTCTGAACGCAATCCATGTCAAAGGCCGAGACAACGCCCGTACCCCAATGCAATGGGATGCATCAGCTAATGCTGGATTTTCAGAGGGAGAACCATGGCTTAAAGTAAATCCGATTTATAAGGAAATTAATGTAGAGCAAGCATTGGCGGATTCTGATTCAATCTTCTACTACTACCAGGAATTAATTGCTTTGCGCAAAAAAAATCCGATTATGGTATATGGAGAATATAAGCTGCTACTGCCTGAACATGAGAACATCTATGCCTATACCAGAACTTTAGATGATGAACAATGGCTGATCCTGCTGAACTTCAGCGAGGCTCCTCAAACCGTTGATCTCTCCGCAGAGCTGAGCACCGTGACTGATTTAATCATTGGAAATTATCCGGATGAATCACCCACACGAGAAATTCTGCGTCCTTACGAAGCAAGAGTGTACAGATTACAAAGCTGACTCTCTCCGTCTTCCTGAGTTATACTATATAGGATGATTTTGTTAAGATCATTCTTCCATCAGCAACCTGTCATTAGAGAGCAAGGAATAACAGGATTTGCAAATGGTGGCATGATAGTATGAACTCAAAGGGAGATGGCAGGCTTGGAATGGCTTATCCGCATGAAAGAAGCTTTAGATTATATGGAGAGTAAAATGGAGGAAACCTTTAATATAGAAGATATAGCAAAGGTGGCTTATTCTTCCCCTTTTCACTTCCAGCGTATGTTCTACATGCTTACCGGAGTATCTGTCAAAGACTATATCCGTAAACGGAAACTAACTCTGGCGGCACAGGAACTCGCTATTTCTAAAGTTAAGGTGCTAGATGTCTCATTAAAATACGGATATGACTCTCCCGAGTCGTTTGCCAAAGCATTCCGCAAAGCACATGGAATTACTCCTTCTGCTGCGCGGGAGTCAGGGGTACAGCTCAAAGCCTTCCCTAGACTCTCCTTCCATCTATCACTGAAGGGAGATAAAGAAATGGACTACAGAATTGAGACAAGAGAAGCTTTTAATGTTATCGGACTAGTTGAGGAAATGACAACGAAAGATGGGGAGAATTTACGCCGTATCCCCCAGCTGTGGATTGAAGCTAACGAAAATGGTACGTCGGATAAGCTGATTGAGATCGGTGTTGATAAGGACATTCTTGGGATTTGTAAAGATTTCAATCACGAAAAAGAAACCTTCTCCTATTGGATTGCTGTCGAAGCCTCTCCAGAGACGGATGCTCAGGGCTTTGCTTCTACGACGATACCAGCTGCGAGCTGGGCTGTGTTCACCTCAGTTGGGCCAATGCCGAATGCTATTCAGCAAGCATGGTCACGGATCTTTCAGGAATGGTTCCCTGCAACAGGCTATGAGCATACAGGAGGACCCGAGTTTGAGTTATACCTTCCGGGAAGACCTGATGCAGAGGATTATCGCTGCGAGATCTGGATACCGGTTATGAAAAAAAATTAAAGCTTACTAAGACTATTCGGAATTCCGGATAGTCTTTCTTTCTTTCAGAATTTCTACGATTTCATTTTGAGAATCGGCTTAATCTTGGTATAATAAATAGATTATGTGATTCAATAATGACTATTGTCGTCCGATTATCGGTGAAGGAGAAATTCATGTCTACTGTAAAAATATTTTCAGACAGCACTTCCGATTTGCCTCAAGGCTGGAAGGATACTTTTAATATCGGCATCGTTCCCCTTTACGTAGTGTTTGAAGAAGGAACCTACAAAGATGGTGAAGATATCACACCAGAGGAAGTGTATCGCCGTGTAGCCGCAAGCGGAGTATTGCCAAAGACTGCCGCGCCTTCGCCAGCTGACTTTATCGCCGCTTTTCATCCGGTAATTAACCGTGGAGATGATATTGTATATATCAGTCTCTCCTCGTCACTATCCTCTACATATCAGAATGCACTTTTGGCTGCCGGGGAATTCCCTGAGGGTCGTGTACAGGTTATTGATTCACAGACCTTATGTGGAGGCATTGCTCTTCTCGTTATGAAAGCTGTCAGAGCCGCTGAAAAAGGTCACAGTGTCATTGAGATTGCAGCTATGCTGAAGCAGAGTCGCAATCTTGTAGAAACAGAATTCGTGGTAGATACGCTAGATTACTTATATATGGGTGGACGCTGTTCAGGTATGCAGAATTTCATCGGTAGTCTGCTAAAAATTCGTCCTGTTCTTAGACTTGTAGACGGCAGCATCGTACCTACTAGTAAAATTCGTGGCAAAAAAGAAAAAGCCGTGGAACAAATGCTCCAGAACGCCTTGGTTAACATCGATCGGATGGATAGAGAGCTGCTCATCGTTGTACATACCTTGGCGGAAGAAGATGCTCGCTATCTAGAGACAGCGATACGAGAGAAGACTCAAGTCAATGAGATAGCTATCCTCAACGCAGGTTGTGTTATTGGTAGCCATTGTGGTCCACATACTGTAGGTCTCATGTATATGCTTCAAGATTAATCATCTCATGCAAATCTCCGGCCATTGCTTCGCAAATCAATGGACCGGGGATTTGTGCGTTTACCACTCCTGATCTGAAGTTGAATTTTACTCAACCTCATTTTTTATGAAGGGTAACATAAACCGGAACGTTGAACCTTTATTCTCTTCGCTTTCTACAAAGATTGTCCCACCCATCAGCTCAACCAGCTGCTTACAAATCGCGAGTCCCAGCCCTGTACCGCCATATTTACGGTTGATGGTCGGGTGCAGCTGTGAGAAGGATTGAAATAATAAATTGAGTTTATTATCGGCAATCCCAACACCTGTATCGCGGACAGAGAATTCCAATAAATATTCTTTTGAATCCGAAAGTGGAATGTTCTTAACCGATAGTGTAACGCTCCCATGTTCTGTGAATTTCAGAGCATTGCCTACCAGATTGACAATAATCTGCCGCAAACGGATCGGATCAGCCAGTAACGTTGTTGGAACACTCGTATCCGCCCACCACCGCAAGGCCAGCTTCTTCTCTTCGGCTTTAGGCGTAAATAAATCAATGATGTCCGATATCATCTCTCGAAGTTCAAACGATTCGGTTTGCAGCGGCATTTTACCCGCTTCCATCTTGCTGAAATCAAGAATGTCATTCAAGATCTGTAAAAGCGTGTAACTACTGCTTCGTAAAATCTCGACATACCCCCGCTGTTCTTCTCCAAGCTCGGTTTCAAGTAAAAGGTCTGACATCCCTATCATTCCATTCATCGGTGTCCGAATTTCATGACTCATCATTGCTAAGAAATCCGATTTGGCTTGCGCCGCCTGCTCTGCAGATTCTTTAGCGCGAATGATTTCTTTTGCATTCGTGATATCACTAAAAGCAATAACTGCTCCTGAGATCATCCCTCCATCCATAAGCGGCGCCACCCGATAATTAACGAAGAGGCTCGTTCCATCCTTACGCCAGAAGATCTCATCGTCTTTCCTGCGGATAATTCCATCTGCAATCGTAAGACTGATCTGACAATCAGGGGTTGAATAACGTGAGCCATCGCCTTGGATTTGATGAATATATTCCATCAGCTTCAGGCCAACCAATTCTGTAGGCTGGTAACCTAACATATCCGCTCCCTCACGGTTAATAAAGAGCGTTCGTCCCAAATGATCTAGTACAAATATTCCAGCTGAGACGGAGTTCAGAATAAGATTCGCTCTCTTATTCTCGACTTCAGCAGCAAAAGTAGGTTTGAAGTTAGACTCAAGTTCTACCTTATCCGATAATTTAGCATGAAAAGAATCTGCCAATGCATTTAGCCAGTCATGCAGCCCTTCCGAATAATGATGATAGTTGCTATTATCCACTTGTATGATCGCGAATACCCCGACAATTCCCTCATCTATCGTTATAGGAATAAAATCCCCCCTCACGGCGTCTGCTTTGGGATTGTTCAAATCTTGCAATTCAAAGCTAGAGGGATTTCCTTGCAGGGCAGCCTCAAAGCTAGCTACATCAACAAGGTATAATCTTTTATGTGCTGTCAGACCTATATCTCGGAACGATGCTTCTGCACTGGATTCTAGATAGAACGTACGATTCGTTCCTACGCAGCGACCTTGCCGATCCAACACAAATATCAAATTAGGATGATGGTCATATAACGATTTATAAGCGCTCTCTTCCGAAAGCAATCGTGTTAGAATGGACGTCCAGTCTTTATCCACAATTCATTTCACCTCAGGCTCTCTCATCCATTATCATTACCCTAAAATGAACGGAAATCATCTTAATTTTTAAATTCTTCTATTTTGATCATTATAGCAAATATACTTTAATCGGTCGCAAATAAACACTAAATCCCCCTTTAGAACCCAACCACGATGACTTACACATCGTACTGAGATTCTTAAGAGGGATTTCTGTAAATATTTTAGGCTATATCTTTATGGTCAATATTGCGAATGGCCATATAGGCAATACCTGCTCCTAGCAATCCAAGCGAGATCGACACCGCCGCTAAATTACCTAAGCGTGCTTGATCAAATCCACCAGAAATTAGGGACGTAACTAACACAGCCGAGACGATGGTGGCTGGAACTGATTTTTTCTTCATTCCAAAGTACAATGGGATCAGAGCGATACCCGCTGCATAAAATGCGTTTGCACCCAACTTAAACAGTTCTGAAGTAATCATAGGAAGGTTTAACTCACCAGGAATAAGTCCTACAAACGAATTAAATCCTATTAGCATAGCGCCAACTACAATGTCTGACACAATGATAGCAACAAATGTGAAGGCGAACACTATCAATATTTTCGCCGTCATTAGCTTTTTACGTGAGATAGGATACATGAAGAGAAGAGTAATCGTGTTGTTCTTATACTCATCAATCACCAGCCTGCTAATAATAACGGAAGCGAAAATAATGTAAGCAGCCTTAACAAAAACGAACACACCCTCAAACATATCTGCATAAGAAGCGAATGACGGTTCATTCTCATTTCGATCCACGAATAAAACCATAATCATAAATACAAGGATAGCGAGATTGACAATTGCTGCTCCTGTAAGAAGCGTCTTTAGCTTATTCTTCCGAATCTCCAAAGATATTAATTTAAGCAACGCCCTCACCCCCAATCAATTGTAAAAAATAATCTTCCAGCGTATGTTGTTTCTTGCTGATGCTTTCAATCTCCACGTCTGCTAGCACTAACGCCTTATTCAGATCACGTTGTGAGATTCCGCCGTCATATATTCTTATTGTAATATGGTCCAGCACTTTGAAATTATTGAGGCCAAGCTTTTGCTTGAGCACGTACACTGCTTTATTAATCTCATTCGTAACCACTTCGATATACTCTGTATTTTGACCGCGAATGGAATCCATCGCCACCTCTTCTACCAGAGCACCCTGCCGGATCACACCGATCGTATCAGCAATCTGCTCGATTTCCCCCAGAATATGACTAGATACAAGTAACGTCATTCCATATTCACGGCTGAGCATCCTGAACACTTCACGCATCTCTTTGATTCCCACAGGGTCTAGTCCATTAATCGGCTCATCCAGAATGAGTAGCTCCGGTTTCGTCATAAAGGCTCTGGCAATACCAAGGCGCTGCTTCATCCCAAGCGAAAATTGCTTCACCGGCTTTTTATCGATACCAGTAAGCTTTACCAGCTCCAGTGCTTCGCCAATCGCTTGCGGATCATAATAGCCCATGTATTCTCCATGCAGGATCAAGTTTTCTTTGGCTGTCAGCTTATCATAGAACACTGGATATTCAATGATGCAGCCCATCCGTTTGAGCATTTCATACGAATGATTTGTCATTTTTTCATTAAAAAACTCAATCTCGCCACTCGTCGGTTTAACGAGGTTCGTGATCATTTTCATGACCGTTGTTTTGCCGGCACCGTTCGGTCCAAGAAAACCATAAATTTCACCTTGTTTAATATTCATATTCACATTGCTGACAGCTTCTTTGCCTTGGTAGGTTTTTGTTAAATTTCTTGTTCGAAGTATCGTAGTCATTTCCGTGCTCCCCTTTGTTTTCGTCTCGTCTTCCTTAGTTCTTATTGTACACAGCAGAATTTTCTTTTTTATTACTCGATTCTTACGAAAATCTTAAGCTGTACACAATTTCACTCCTTAGAAGCTTAGTCTGCGAAAAGAAAGGGTAAATACCGTTCTCACAAACGGTTGACTAACCAGTGTAATGGTTCCATTCATCTGCTCTGTTAATCTTTTGGTAATCGTCAGACCCAGACCACTCCCTTGATATGATCGATTTCTTGAGTCCTCCAGTGTATAGAGCCGTTCGAATACTTTATCCTGGTGAACTTCACTAATGCCTTTTCCCCTGTCCCAAACATCTATGTATACTTTGTTCTTATCACTATAGAGTTTCAAACCTAATACGCCTCCGGCATCCCCGTAAGTAATCGCATTCGATAACAAATTGGTCAGTATCCGGTCAAGCGCCTCTTCGTTTCCCATGAAATAAAGCGAGTCATCAGGGATCTCTATTTCTACCTCACTGCCCTTGGCGCTTAGGATATCATAGTAAGAGAGAATATTACGTCTGCACACCTCGCCTGCCTCCACACGTGAAAGATTGATTTCCCGATCCCCCGATTCCAGCTTGGCCAAATCAAAAAACTTGTTCATCAGATGGATCACTTCATTCGCTTTTTGGTGAATTGTGTTCATCATACGTTCCCGTTCCTCGGCTGGCATATGCTCATCCTGCAGAATTGTTTCAATATAACCGAGTACTACCGTTAGCGGAGTCTTTAGATCGTGGGAAATATTCGACAGCATATTACGCATGGATTTCTCCAGCTTCACGCGCTCAATGCTTCCTTTATGGTTAACGTCGAGCAGCCGGTTTAGATCAATTAGCACACTTTGCAGCTCTAAATTACTACTAAATAACAGCAGTCTTTCGTGTGAACCTTCGGCCATGATGCTACTTAGTTTGTCATGAATATATTTCAGGTCTTTTGAAGCTTTACGCGAATGCTGATATTGCCATCCAATGACGACGAGCAGGAGTACAATGATCACACTAAGCGCCATACTCATTATAGCTGTTCTCCCAGCTTATACCCGATCCCCCATAATGTCTTGATGAACTCTGGATGGGAGGGATCATCTTCTATTTTTTCACGTAATCTTCTCATATGTACATTAATAACGTTCTCATCTCCGAAATAATCATCTGCCCATACGCTAGCATAAATCTGCGCTTTGGTGAAGACTCTGCCCGGATGCGTAACGAACAGCTTAAGAATATGAAATTCCTTAGACGTTAACTTCACTTCTTCCCCGTTTTTTAGCGCAGAGAAATTATCCAAATCCACAGTCAGGCCACCAATGGAAATCTTTTGCTTCGCAGGAATTGGAGCTTCCGGTTGGATGGTGGGAGTAACATAACCCGCTCTTCGAATCGCAGCTTTCACTCTTGCAGCTAATTCGATCATTGAAAATGGCTTGGTAATATAATCGTCTGCCCCAAAGCCAAGTCCAAGTGCTTTATCCACATCACTGTCCTTGGCCGACATGATCAACACAGGAACTAGACTTTTCGCACGGATCGTCTGGAGAATATCCGTCCCACTGCGCTTGGGCAGCATGAGGTCTAATAATACAAGATCAAAAGGATTACTAGTACGGAATGTTCTTTCCGCTACTTCACCATCAAACGCCGTTTCCACTTCATAGCCCTCTTTTACTAAATAGGACCTAACCATTTCACTAATTGCTTCGTCATCTTCAATTAATAATATACGGTGCATGAATACTGCCTCCAATGATTTGAGAATAAAAATTAGTTAAAAACTTAAGGTATTTCTTTAAGGTAAACGTGACTGCGGGGAATGTTTGGACTTTCGGCCGCTGTTGTCACCAGATTTCTTTGATTATATACCGTGTTTCACGGTTGAAGTCCGGTGAGCCTATGCTTCCGAAGCGAGCTTTCCTACGGAAAGCTTTCAGGCGGACGCTATCGCTCCTACAGTTCCAAACTTCCCCTCCGCCACTCTTCCTTTTTAGAATGTTTTAGTTCAATTTATTTAAATTATTCGTAATGCCCCTTAACCTCAGGAAGTTGCTTATAAATGCTCCCAGCCTGCACGATTTTAATGATCGTTTGGGCTAGTTCAGTCATCTGACCGTCATCCTCAGTATTCTGGCATTCCGTCCACTGATAATGACGCTCTCCACTATTAATCTGAACCGATAAATCATAACTTTCAGCAGGTTTTCGATTACACTCGGTAGATAATTCTTTTTCATCTAGGTAATTCGCTAGTACCATTTCTTTATAGATTTGTCCTCGTTCCTGTTCAGAAAGCTCAAAATCGCTAACCTCGACTACTTCCCCATTCTGGAGATCTTTGACCAACTTCTTCTCTATCGTATTAATTTCGTTCTTTTGGTTCACACCATACTTTAAAACAAACTCAAACTTATCTTGTTTCGTTACGTCAAAAGGAATCTGTAGCAGCTCGATCTTTGCTTGTTCGCCCTCGCAGCCCGTTAAGGTATACGACAGAAGTTTATCCGTTTCGTTTCTAACAAGGTTCTGACAAGTGTATGTGGTTACTTGGGGACTACCAAACGTATCTTCGGAATTATCATGCCGCATTTCAATCCCTTGGTCAGTATATTTCAAGTCATTAAAGATCGGATCACCTTCAATTGTGTAATGAACCACACGCTGCGTACCCGCTTTATTTTGGATAAAAGCATCCAGCTTCTTAAGATTCTTAACAATCATTCCATGGCTGTTTATCACATCTTCTTGTTCATTAATGGTAGTTGTGAATTTGTCTTCTCCATTGGATGGCTGGTTAAAGCAACCGGTTACTATAAGCGCTATAAAAATCAGAAGAATACCGCTCGATCTCATCGATCATAACCTCCTTAAACACTCCATAAGTAGAATCATTTGTTAAAGTATACCAATAATAACGGGGGCTGGGTATCCCTCCAGAGGGATATCTGATGATAGAGAGATTGATAGAAATTTAAACCAGATAGCAAAAAAAGCCGATTGGATATCCAATCAGCCCTAATTATTGTTCAGTTTCAATGGAATCCAAGAGATCAGTCAAATAATCTTGATATTCCGATAAGCGTGTGTTCGAACACATTTTCTGAAGTAAATATACCCATAGATGAATCAGCCAATCCCTTCTGGAGGGCGGGACCAAATAAATCGATGCTCTTGGCAATCTGTCCGCCGATAACGATGCGAGTTGGCTGATAGTCTATAACATAGGACTTTAGCATCTCAGCCAATCGTGTACCGAATTCTTCAAACACCTTACAGCACAAGCTATTACCATCTTTTGCTTGCTCTGCGAGTTCCTTCACGTCCATTCCTTTTTCTAGAGCTCCCATCTGCTCAGCCAAGCGAAGAATTCCGCGACGTGAGAAGGCATCGTCTATGGAGCTCTCTAGGAAAGGTTTATCATAGAGCCAACCGTCCTTGGGAACACCTGGTCCTTCGTTCAGGAGCGATGCATGATCAATAAATGCAGAGCCTAACCCTGTCCCTAAAGTTAACGAAATATATCGTTCATTTGGAAATAACCTGCTTACGCCTAAAGCAAACAGCTTCGCATCATTCTCAAATCGAATATCTGCCTGCAGCAGGTGCTTCGCCCATTCCTTATGTTGTAAGGTATTGAACCGGGTATATAATACTTCTCGTACATTCTTACCATACAACGCCTCATATTTACTAAGCCCCTGAATATAACAGATACCATGCTGATAATCAAAGGGCCCGGGAAAAGCAAGACCGATATTCCAAGTACAGTCTGCGGATTTTCCTAGTGTAACGCTATAGAACTGATATTGATCTTCGAATATAGAAATAAATTGGTCTATAATCACATCGGCATCTTGGTCAGCGAAGGAAGGATGTTGCTTACAGCTAGCCTGTAGCAATTCTCCATCCACGACCAAACCAGACTTAATGAAGGTTCCTCCCACGTCTAAAGCGATCACGACTTTAGGCTTCAAAGGAGACTCACATCCCATGCCTTGGATACGCCAGCCTTCACAAGCTTACATGGTTTGTTTCCGATATTTATTATTTTGTAGGCACCAAACACGGCTGGGAGGATATATGATTCAGCATATTGTAACTCGATATACATAGATTCATCTGCACAGGATACTATACGGACCTTTTCTCCCTCAACCAAGTTATACATTACCATTTCGTTATTTGTATGGTCCTCCCATGTATCATGTAAGTGCACACGATGAACATAAAACAGTAGATCTTCACGCTGTCCAAGAACATACTCTTCGTTCATGCCCTGCTTTTTCAGCAAGCTTGGCTTAGGAATCAAATTGTCCTCAACCCATGCCGTTTTTTTATCGAAATCAATATTGTCAAAAGCATGTTCAATATTAATAGGACGTGGCTTGCCATCCATTCCTTTACGAAGAAAATCGTAGATTTTGAACGTAAACCACCATGTCGTAGAGGATATTTCGAGCACTAAGTTATTCTTTCCAGAGGCATGAACGGTCCCTGTAGGAATTAAGAATAAATCCCCCTTATTCGCTTCATATTGATTAACGAAGTCAGTGATCTGAATCGGTTCACCAGTTTCTTGTGCGTCTTGTACCGCGTTAAAGAATTCCTCCTTCGTACATTGTTCGGTCAGTCCCAAGAACACTGATGTATTCTCTAAATTCTCCATGATATAATACGATTCTTGTTGTGCCATAAATTCATTAAATGTCTCACGAATATACTCCTGCTTCGGATGTACCTGGCATGACAAGCTATCTCCGTCGATGGTATCAAGGTAGTCGAAGCGAATCGGAAAATAATCACCAAACAGCCCGACAATACGATTCCCGAGAATGGCCGGATGCTCATAATGCATGACTATGAGGAAGGGTACCTCGATTATTTCGTCGTTGTATTTCAGCAAAATAGAGTTCTCCGGTGCAATCGGCTCAAAGCTCCATGCGCAGTTGGCCCACTCCTTCGGAAGCTCCGCGAATTTCTTCAAATATTGACCGCCCCATATCCCTGGCGCGAAGAATGGTTTCACACGCATAGGGGACTTGGCGATATCTGCAATCATCTGGCGTAGGGTGAAGACCGTCGTTAGCTTGGGACACTCTGGCTCATTCATATCCACATAATAGTGGATCGAATCCAATACTTCTTTTCGGTAAGTTTCCAGCACTGGCCATTCCACAAATAGACAGATTTTATACTTCTCCACCACATCTCGGTTCCAACTAAAGCCGAAATTCAATAAATGTGCTTTATGTTCCAATTGCTGATACTCACGAGATACATCCAAGAAGTAGGTAATATCGTAGTTGCCGTTCCCGAGCCAATAAGCCCCTGGTCCGAACGTGATGATGAAGGTTGTTTGGTCGACAGGTAATTGAATCTGTTTTTTGAAGTTGTCTATCTTATCTTGTGCTTCTGGAATGAAATAATCTGTAATCTTAGCATCCGAAAAATAACCAAATGCACGATTATCTGTAATATTCGCTTCAAAGAACTTGCGCAGCTCTTCACTAGTCTTCATAAAGCTATTGGTTCCGATGAGAACTGTCTTATACCCCTCTTGTTCCAATACATCTATGATCCTTGCCAGGACGTGCTGATATCGGGCACCATGCGTTCCGTCAATAGCTACATTAATAATACTAGTGGAATTCATCGCAGCTTGTTGTAGGAGCGGGGATAGTATTGCCTCAAAACCTCGCTGGACTCCGGCTTTTGCATATGGCGTAACTGTATCTGGCTTGATTTGTTGAGTATACCGAATAGGGTTAATAGGTCTTTTCTCGAACATAGTTGTCACTCCTATACAGTTAGTGAGCTCTATCCCGCTCATAGTGATTTATTTTAGGGCAATATGCCTGATTCCAATGCCTTCCACACAAGCTGTGCGAACTGGCTGTTCGACCAAGCGAACCACTCACGTGTAAATTGGGTTGAATCATTGACATCAAATCCCTCATGCATAAATCCAGTACCAGCATCTGTCAACTCACAGATTTCAATCATCTCGAGCATCTCTTGCGGATCAACTGCGGTTAAGCCCTGCATCGTATAAGCAAGATGCCATACGAATCCCGTGCTAGTATGCGGACTGCCAATGCCGCTGAGCTTCTCGCCTTTGAAGAAATAGGGATTATCCTCACTCAGAGCAAATTTGCGGGTATTCAAATATATCGGATCGTCTGGCGCACAGTAACCTAGATAGGGCGCTGACATTAAGCTCGGAGTACCTGCATCGTCCATCAATAAATGGTTACCGAAACCATCCGTTTCGAACGCATACATCTTGCCGTATTTGGAATGGTCAATGATTCCATAAAGCTCAATGGCATGCCGGATTTCTTCTTCCATTGCCGACATTCGGGCTACAAGCTTTGAATCTCTATATACATATTGAGCAATTTCCTGCAATTGTCGAAGCGTTACAGCGGCGAACATATTCGATGGAATATTGAAGTGAAAGTCACACGCATCGTCACTGGGGCGGAAGCCTGACCAGATCAGTCCAACATTATTTACCGGCATCCCCAAACCGTTCTTACGTAATGTATCTATCATGATGCCGTTGTGACGTTGAAAGCGGTAGGTTGACTGCTCCTTGTGCTCCTGCTCAATCTGCCATACGTTCAACATCTTCAGTAGTGAGGTTCGGAAAACTTCATCAAAGATCCCGGTGCGTCCAGTTTCTTTCCAATATAGATATGCCAAGCGGAATGAGAAGCACATGGAATCCAGCTCAAATTTACGCTCCCATACCCAAGGTGAGCTGTCTGTCTCATCCGTTGCATTCCAGTGCCAATCATTTGCTGACTCGTTAAAGGCATTCGCATAAGGATCAATTTGAATATAAAACATATGACGGCGTATTAAGCCTTCTAGAATCCGCCCAAGCTCAGCATCTTCCTTGGCAAAAGGAACATAATGAATAACCTGCTCAACAGAGTCACGCAGCCACATCGCCGGAATATCGCCAGTTAATACAAATGTTGTTCCGTCATCCAACAGCTTAGTAGTTGTTTCTAGTGTATTTGGAAAACAATTCTGAAATAATTGACGCAGCTTCGGACGATGAGCCAGACGTTCACTAGCGTCCTTCATGACTTGCTGAACCGCCTGAGGCAGAGGGAACTTATTAATTTCAATAGTAGGTAAACGATGCTCTTTCATAATTTGGTAACCCTCCTGTGATTACTATCTCAAGTTACGAGGAACAACCTCTAAGCTTGTTGAAATGGTATTTCCTACGTTCGATCCAATCATGATCTCAAATTTGCCGGGCTCAACCGTCCACTGCAAATCAGAACCGACAAACTGCAGCTCCCGCGGAGTAATATGAAATTGAACGGTACGCATCTCACCAGGCTCAATATAAATCTTCTGAAATCCTTTTAATTCTCGTTCCGGGCGTGTGATTGTGCTAGTGCAATCTTTGATATATAGTTGAATAACCTCATGTCCAGCTACTTCGCCAATATTCGTAACCTCAACGGATACAGTACAAGAATCATCCAACTCTATTTGTGTCTGATCCAAGCGAATATGCTCGTATTGATAGCTTGTATAGCTTAGTCCATAACCAAACACATATTGCGGATGAAAGTCCACCTCGAGATAGCGATGACCTCTGGAGCGTTTCTTATTGTAGTAAATCGGTAATTGCCCTGGATGCTTTGGAATGGATAGTGTCAGCCGGCCGGATGGATTATAGTCCCCGTACAAAATATCAGCAATCGCATACCCGCCCTGCTGTCCCGGGTACCAAGCCTCCAGAATGGCATCCGCATGCTCATCTACCCATGGCTCGACAATGGGACGACCATTGATATAGACAACAATCAGTTTTTTGTTCAAGCTGTGCAGCTCCTGCAGCAGATCAAGTTGCACACCGCATAAGTTCAGCTCTGCACGATCGAAGCCTTCCCCACAATCCATATCACTAAGACTAAATTGATCCGTAATGACGGCAGCCCCTGTCTTCAAATTAATCGTACCTTCACCGAAATCACGGGCACTTGATCCCCCGACAACCGCAATAATGGTATCCGCTGCTGACGCCGCCTCCATTGCCAGCTCAAAGCCTGCTTTCGATGGATCTTTCACGCGGCAGCCCGGAGCATACAGCACTTCGCTGAGTCCTGCACATTTAGCACGAACCCCGTCCAAAACGGTAATAATGTGATGACGCTCCTGTGGTGAAGTATAGTCACCCAATTGATTATAAATATTGTTGGCATTCGGCCCAATAACAGCAATCTTACCAAGGGACGGAGAAAGCGGCAGAGCCTTATCATGATTCTTCAAAAGAATAATGCTTTCACGTGCAGCTTGTCGCGCCATCTCTAAATGCAACTGTTGTCCAACGACACGCTGTGCTGTAGCCGGATCAACAAAGGGACGTTCAAACAATCCCAATTCAAACTTCGCATGCAGAATTCGTTCGACTGCGCGATCAACATCGGAAATGTCAATCAGCTTTAGCCGCAATGCATTCATTAGACATCTGCCAAATGTTTCACCAGACATCTCCATATCCACACCAGCTTTAAGTGCAAGTGATGCTGCCTCTTCTTCGGTCTCACAAATCTGGTGACCGTGTTTAAGCTGGCTGATCGCACCACAATCCGTAATGACGAAGCCGTCAAAGCCCCATTGCTCACGAAGTACATCTGTTAACAATGCCTTGTTCGAGGTACAAGGAACACCATCGATCTCATTGTAAGCTGTCATAACAGATTTGGCCCCAGCTTCAATTGCCCTCTGGAAAGGCAGCAAATCCTTCTCCATTAACTCGCGTTTTCCCATCCGCACGGTGTCAGCATTACGACCACCATCCGAGCTGCCATACGCGACGAAATGCTTTAGTGTTGCCAGGATCGTATGGTCTGTATTTAATGAATCGCCTTGTAAGCCCCTCACTGCAGCAACTGCCATTTCACTATTCAAATATGGATCTTCCCCAAAGCATTCTTCTGTTCGCCCCCAGCGCGGATCACGTACAATATCTAGTACTGGGGAGTAGGTGGCTGCCCCTCCCCCAGCCCGAGTCTCTGCAGCCACTGCTTGGCAGATCTGCCGGAATAATTCCCTATTCCATGTACTTCCCATGGCAAGCGGTACGGGAAAGACGGTGTTGCCAATCGCCATATGACCATGAGAGCATTCCTCGCCCAGCAGAATCGGAATACCCAGACGTGTATGCTCAATCGCATATTGCTGGATCAGATTCGTTAATTCTGCGCCTTCCAAAGGTGACAACCCCGTTTCCAATGTTACCTCTGTCCAAGGATCTGCACGCAGCACACCATACAAAGAACCCACGCCACCGTTTGCAATTGCTTCCTTAAATACTTCTGTCAATTGAATCTTGCCTTCTGATTTCTCATACGCCTTCCAGCCAAAGGGCTGGAGGAGCTGCCCGATCTTCTCCTCCAGCGTCATTTGAGCCAATAAATCTATAGCACGCTCATGAATCGGCAAGGATGAATCTTTATATCTCATAGCTTACAATTCCTCCCGTTCACATGAACTAGAATTGTCTCCACGCCAGGATTCCTGCATTCATCCCCCGACACATGTCGAACGATACTTCAGGGTTGTTAAACTTCTCAGCCCATGTAATGTAATAGCGGAATTCATAGAAGCCGCCAAGCGTAGCTGCAAAGTTGGTTTCCCAATAGTTATTCATCACCCAGGCGTACAAGTGTGCAGGGTCCTGTTCCAGTCTGGCATCGCCATTCAGGAGACGATATTTATGCTCCAAGGAGCCTAGTTGAATCAATGGAGTGTCTGGCATCGCAATCACAATCCCTTGCTCCTTCGAAATATACGCAGCACCTTCACCAACAGCCGTATAATCAGCCAAGCTACCTGGCAATTGATCCTTACGCAGTCGAGTTAATGCATCCATCTTATCCACCCACAGATCCTGCGCTGGAGTTGTCAATGCGCCGCCAAACGGAAGTGAAATATACAAATTCTCAGGCTTCCACACACTCTCCTTATGCATACGTACCGCCACGTCCACACGCGGACGATCCGCATACACGGTTAAGAACAAGGAATAATGCTCGCAACCAGAAACTTCATAGGTTAATTGAATCATGCTATAAAGCTCACCCTGTCCAACAATCACTGCACTTGTCAACATACCTGTAGATACAATCGCATCCGGACCTTTCCGATTACGGCCCATAAGACGGCGAACCTCCGTCATCTCGACCACCTTTGTGGCTGGCGTAACATCATATACCGGCGTGAATGCATGATGATTCCGGTCCGCACGCAGCAGCTCCTGCCCAGTCTGCTTATCCTTCCAAGAGGTGATTCCTTCACCCTTCTTCCATTCAATGCGTACAAATGGTGTTTCAGCATAGGTGGATGTCACATGGAAGTCCTTTACTTCATGGGTAACATCCAAATCCAATACACGATCCGACGCCACATAATCGTTCATATATGCGGTTTTGATTGTTGGCTTAACCGCTACGATATGAAGCACTTTTTCTTCCCGGGGCTCCAGCATGACCGGAATGGTTACAATCACCCCGCGATGCGCAAGACGCAGTTGAGATGGGAGCACCTCACCTGTATTGAAATCACGCACCTCAAACCCTTCTTTAATCTGCTCGTAATACCAACCCTCAAGAATAAGATGAGCATGATCCTCCTGAACATAGCTGTAGGGATTGCAAATTTTGAACTTCATCGGCCGACCCGGTGCAAGCAGTGCATCTCCCTTGGCTTCAAGGATTTCATACAACGCACGATGTGCAGCGGTGCTCGCATTTGCAGCGAACGCTTCCTTGCGCAGCCCTAACTCTTGAACAAACGGGTTCCAAGGCTCTGAAATCGAAGAATGATAGCCCCATGTGTGCTCAGCGAACATCGTTAATTGATATTCCATTTCTTTAATAGCTTCCGGGGATATGATGTCATAATTAGGATCCAGTCTTCTTACCTTTTGATACACCCGCTGTGCCTCACGGAATACTTGTACATGCTTTGGTGTCGAGCCAACCCCATCCGTCCACCAATCGGGCCAATCTCCGCGATAGACAGGAATATCTTCCGGGTGCTGTACTGCATGGGCACGGACCTCTGCAAAGAAGTCATCTAACGTAGCCATTTGAATTACAATACGCTCCCCATGCTTCTCGTTCCATTGCTGGATAAACTCTATGGCCGCCGCATTTGGCGGGTTATTATCCGTAGGCAAACCTGAGAACATTGCCGGAAAGAAATCAAATGCATAGCCATCCTCTGTCAGACGATCGATATAACGCCCGATCCGTTGTTCAGCTATTTCAAAATCCGCGCCCTTGCTCATATCAAACTCATCTTTAATCGTATATTTACCGCCCATGCCAGGTACCAGCCCCAGATCATTTCCGAACACATAATGCTCTCCGCTCCACGTCAACAGGCGATCCCCTGAAGGCATCTCCCACCAGAACGGCTGCTGCTTCTTCCAGCAAGGGAACATTCCGTGATGCGTATGAATACAGGTGGACAGATTCTGGATCCCATTATCCAGCAGGACCTGACCATACCCCCAGCTGAAACCGTTGATATCTGCTGTCATTGCCGATGTTACAGGAATTTTTATGGACTGTCCGTAATCACACACCCGCGCAATCATCGATTGGAACAACTCTTTACCAATTAATTCTGTCATATTTAGATAAGTCCCCGACAACCCGATAGCTCCCTGTCTCACGCCTTCAGCGAACTCTATCTTCTCTTGCTCTGTCGCCTGCATCAGAAAGGTTTCAATCGGCCAAAATGTCTCACAAACCCACTTAAAGCCTTGCCATTCCGGACGGCGTCCCGATTTGCTTTCACGTAAAATATGCAGGACCTGGCGAATGAAATTAACATGATACTGCTGAATTTTCTCCTGACGCTCTGTATACCCGATATCTGTATGAGAATGATGGATTGCGTATATTTTCCAAGGTCGTTTAACGGACATCTCGATCTCTCCCTATAGTTATTCTAACTAGCCATGATGCTGCGCTTTCTCTACTAATTCTCTAGCGGGTACTTATCCATATAGTCGAACAACTCATCTACAGTTGTGAACGCAACCCCTGTTACCGTATCAGCACAGCCATAGTAAATTGCAATTCGGCCTGTATCACCATCGGAAAGTGCTGCGCAAGGGAAGGTGACATTCGGCACATCTCCTACACATTCATACAATGTCTCTGGTCCAAGAATATAGTTCCGTGAGCGTCCTAACACCTTCCATGGCTCATGCAAATCTAATAAAGCAACACCCATCCGATAAACGAACCCGTTACATGTATTTATTACACCATGATAGATTAACAACCATCCGCGATCTGTTTCGATTGGAACCGGCCCTGGACCAATTTTCTTCGATTGCCATGCAGAAGCGTCCGAGTTGATCGTACCCATCACGTAACGATGCTTTCCCCAGTACGTCAGGTCAGGGCTCTCACTAAAAAAGATATCTCCAAATGGTGTATGCCCTGTATCACTTGGACGGCTTAACATCGCATATTTTCCATTTATTTTGCGCGGAAATAATACACCATTCCGGTTGTATGGCAGGAAAGCGTTTTCTAATTGGTGAAAGGTTTTGAAATCATACGTATATGCGAGACCAATGGTAGGACCATGGTATCCATTACACCAAGAAACATAATATTTATCCTCGATTTTGCAGACGCGTGGATCGTAACGATACTCCCGCTTTGTTACATATTCGTCGCCTTCGAATTGAATCGGATTCTCATTAATCTCCCATTGAAGCCCGTCCTGACTGAAGCCAGCGAATATGTCCATACTTACAGATCTGGAGTCACAACGGAATACCCCTGCATATCCCTCTTCAAAAGGAATAACTGCGGAATTAAAAATACTGTTCGAGTTTAATTGTGCATCTCGCTGAATAATCGGATTATGGGTATATCGCCACACTGGAGCGTTATAGCCACTCGGCTTATCCTGCCAAGGAATATTTGATAGTGCTTCACCAATAATTTTGCTCATTTCATAAACTCCTTTCATGTGTACAATTGTGATCTGCAACAACGTTATCAGGATGTCTAACCCTGCTTGCACCCCTACTTTAAATCATAATAAAGCGCATTAAAAGGGAATTCATCCTGAATCTAACGTTTGTTGACTGAAGTATCATG